>CAZPCU010000503.1:0-1929 GCA_964585075.1 uncultured Rhodobacterales bacterium | reverse complement strand
GGGAAGGCCAGGAGCAGACGCTGGACGACAAGCCCCACATGACGCGCTGGCTGGAGGAGGTGGGCGCGCGCCCCGCCGTGCAGAAGGGCCGCGGGCTCGCCGCCGACATGCGCAGCTCCGCCGCCGAGGATCGCGAGGCGCAGAAGATCCTGTTCGGCCAGAAGGGCTGAGCGGGGCGCCCCACCTTCGTCCTGGCGCGAATATCCTCGGGGTTGAGGGCGCGGACAGCCCCCTTTCCTTGCCCCCGGCCTTCAGCCCTTGCCCTCGTCCTCGATGTGGTGCTGCAGCGCCACGATCTGCCACCAGAGGAACACGAAAAGCAGGATCGGGAAGCCGAAGGTTTCGATCTTCACCCAGGCGTCGGTGGACATTGTGCGCCAGACGATCTCGTTGCCGACGGCGAGCGCGGCGAACATGGCGGCAAGCCGGCGGGTCAGGATCATCCAGCCCTCCTCGCGCATCGGCAGCGCCTCCGAGAGCACGTAGGCCAGGAGGCTCCGCCCCCGCAGAAGCCCGAGCGCGAGCAGCGCGGCGAAGAAGCCGTAGACGATGGTCGTCTTCATCTTGAAGAAGCGCTCGTCGTTGAACCAGGCGGTGAGCGCGCCGAAGAAGACCACCATGATCGCGGTGAAGACCTGCATCCGGCTCAGCCGCCCGGTCAGCCACCAGAGCGCCCCCATCGCCGCGAGCATGATCGGCACGAAGGCCACCGTCGCCACGATGAAGCCGGAATACTCCCTGCCCGCGATCGTGAAGACGTCGTCGCGCAGCCTGAGATAGATCACGAAGAACAGCAGCGGCGGGCCCAGCTCCAGCGTCTGCTTGAGCCAGGGGGCCACGGGCTTCGGGTCGGTGGGGCGGTTGTCAGCCATTGGCTTCCACTATCACGGCCCCCGCCGCGATCAAGGCCATCAGGGCGATCCGGCGCGGCCCCACCGTCTCCTTGAGCGCGAGCCAGCCGATGAGGGCGGCGAAGACGGTCGAGGTCTCGCGCAGCACCGCCGCCTCGCCCACGTCGTCGAGCCGGGTGGCCAGCATCACCGAGCCGAAGCTGCCGAAGGCCACGAGGCCGCCGATCACGCCGCGCAGCATCAGGCCCCGAGCCGCGGGCCGCGCCGGCATCCGCCGCCAGTAGAGGTAGACGAAGCCTGGCAGCATGATCCCGTCCAGCAGGAAGAACCAGGCGAGGAAGGTGAAGGGATCGGCGGTGGCGCGGATCCCGTAGGCGTCCCAGGTGGTGTAGAGCGCCACGAAGAGCCCCGTGGCGAAGGCGAGGCCGAGCGCTGCGGGCAGCGTCTCGCGCGCCGTGGGCCAGGTGGCGAGATTGTAGGCGGCAAGGCCGAAGATCCCCGTGAGCAGGATCGCGAGCCCCAGCCACTGCATCGGCGTGAACGCCTCGCCGAAGATCACGAGCGCGCCCAGCACCGCGAAGAGCGGTCCCGTCCCCCGCACGACCGGGTAGACGACCGTGTAGGCGCCCTTCGTGTAGGCCAGGGCCTGCAGGATCTTGTAGCCGAGGTGGATCGCCATGGCCCCGGCGAAGATCGGCCACATGTGCGGCTCGGGCCAGGGCACGACGAAGAAGGCGAAGGGCGCGGCCATCGCCGCGTAGGAGGCGTCGATCGCGCCGCGGCTGAGCCAGGGATCGTGCCGGCCCTTCTGAAGCGCCCCGAAGACGGCGTGCAGGAAGGCCGCGAAGAGCGCGAGCGCCGCGGCCAGCGTCTCTCCGGCCGCCGTGCCCTCCAGCCCGACGAGCCAGGCGCTCATGCGGCCCTTCCGGTTGCCAGCGTCGCGAAGCTGCGCGACGATCGCGGGATGGAAGGAACCATCGCAGAGCTCTCCCGCAGCTTCACCGAAAGCCGCGGCGCGATCGCCCCGCCCGGCACGCTCTCGCTCGCCGAGGCCGGGCTGCGGATGGGCGCGGCGGCC
>CAZPCU010000502.1:0-1929 GCA_964585075.1 uncultured Rhodobacterales bacterium | reverse complement strand
ATCTCCATGGGCCGGCTTCTGAGCTACCTGTTCGAGGTCACCGAGCGCTTCGGGATGGAGACCCGCACGGAACTCCTGCTCCTGCAGCGGACCATGGTGGTGGTGGAGGGGGTGGCCCGCTCCCTCAACCCGCACATGAACATCTGGGACGTCGCGGGCCCGGTCGTCGAGGACTACATCAAGCGCAGCATCGGCCCGCAGGCCGTGGCGGCGGACCTCGCCCGCACGGCACGGGTGCTCTCGCGCTTCGGGCCGCGGCTGCCGGGCCTCGTGGAAGGCGCGCTGATCCGGCAGGCCAGCCCGCCACCGCCCCCGCCGCGCCCTCATTGGACGAGGCCGGCGCTCTGGGCGGCGATCGGCGGCGTGGTGGGCGCCGGCGCGGCGCTTGGCGCCGCGACCTTCTTCTGACGCCGGCGAGACGCGGGCGACTCGTTTTCTTGCCGCGCGCAGGACATCGCGGAGACGGCCAGCGCCCGGGTCGGCGCCGATCATGGCCTTGCGCGCGCGACGCTGCATTCGGAACATGCGCCGGGTTCAAAGCGCTCCCCGAGACACGCGATCAACCTGGCGCTCGAACCTCATGTCCCGTGGGAGACCAGCAGCCTCAATCGCGCGCATCGGTCAGGCCGGGCTGGGGCGCCGCGCGCAGCGCCCGGACATCCTCCGCGGGGACGGTCTCGCCGCTCGCCAGCCCTATGACCGCGCGGCCTTCCGAATCGATCCGCGCCTCCTCGACGGTCTGATAGGCCGCGGCGGGGCGGCTGTCGGTCACCGCGCCCTCGCGCATGCTTTCCACCGTGAAGCTGTAGCGGCCCGGCGGCACCGGCGCGCCGTTCGGGCCGACCCCCGCCCACTCGATCGTCTCCGCATCGGCGGGCACGGGCTGGCGGAGGATCGCGGCGCCGCCGGCGTCCCGCACCACGAGGGCCAGTTCGTCCGCCTCGGGATCGGGATCTATGCGCAGCGTCACGGGCGCGCCGTCGAAAGAGACGGGAGCCGTCGTCAGGGCCTCGCGCCCGACCCAGTCGGCCAGCCCGGTGAGCGGGCGCTGCATCTGTGTGAGGAGATCGTTGGTGAGCACCTGCTGCTCAACCGTCGAGAAGGTGGCGAGCTGAACCGCGAAATCGGTGCTTTCGACGGGATTGAGCGGGTCCTGGTTCTGCATTTGCACGGTCAGCATGCGCAGGAACGTCTCGAAGTCAGACGAGAGCGCGGCGCGGCCCGGCGCGGCGGGCCCGGCCGTGCGCTCGGGTCCGGTCGGGAAGGCGGGCGGCGGAACGGGGGTGGTCTGCATCGGCGTCTCCTTGGCGAAAGCGTCAAAGCCTGAGATCGAGGCCCGCGACGGCCATGCGGGGCCGTGGCGCGGCGCCGGTTTCGACGGGCATGGTCCCGGGTGCGTCCGTGTCCGGGGCGCTTGGGACCATACCGTTCGCGCCCCGACCCGGCCCGTCGGAGTCCTGGCCGAAGGCGAAGGCGGTCGCGCCGTAGCCCATCGAGCGGAACTCCTGGGCGAGTTGATCCGCATGGCGGCGGATGAGGTCCAGCGTTTCGGGCCGTTCCGCCTGCACGAGCACGGCGATGCCGACCTCGGATGGCGCGAGGCTGAGACGCACGCGGCCGAGCTCCGGCGGGTTCAGCGTGAGTTCGACCGAGCCCGGAGCGGGCGCGCCCGGCAGTGCGTCGGCGAGCTGCCGCAAGACGGCGGCCGCCTCCCCGCGCGGAGACGCGGCCGGCGTCGTTGCCTGCGCGGCTGCCCTGAACTCGATCCCTGACGATGCCGGAAGGGCGGGCGAGGCGCGCTCCGGCAGCTCGTCGCCGATGATGGGCCAGCCGGTTTTTCCCTCCATCGGGGCGAGCAATGGTTCGGAAGGCTGAAGCGCCCCCGGCGGCGGCGCCGGGACAAGCCCGGCCGGGGCCGACGGCGACGAC
>CAZPCU010000501.1:0-1936 GCA_964585075.1 uncultured Rhodobacterales bacterium | reverse complement strand
CCGGGTGCTGACGTCGCTGATCGGCATGGGCTACCACGGCACGGTGACGCCGCCCGCTATCCAGCGCAACATCCTCGAGAATCCGGCCTGGTACACGGCCTACACGCCCTACCAGCCCGAGATCAGCCAGGGCCGCCTCGAGGCGCTGCTGAACTTCCAGACCATGGTGAGCGATCTCACCGGCCTCGAGATCGCCAACGCCTCGCTCCTCGACGAGGCGACGGCCTGCGCCGAGGCGATGACCATGGCCCAGCGCGTGGCGAAGTCGAAGGCGACGGCCTTCTTCGTGGACGAGAACTGCCACCCGCAGAACATCAACGTGATGAAGACGCGCGCCGCACCCCTCGGCATCGAGATCGTGGTCGGGCCGCCCGAGGCGCTGGATCCCGAGGCGGTCTTCGGCGCCATCTTCCAGTATCCCGGCACCTATGGCCATCTTCGCGATTTCGGGCCCCAGATCGCCGCGCTGCACGAGGCGAAGGCGATCGGCATCGTCTCGGCCGATCCGATGGCGCTCACGCTGCTGAAGGAGCCCGGCGCCATGGGCGCGGACATCGCGGTGGGCTCCACCCAGCGCTTCGGCGTGCCGGTGGGCTATGGCGGCCCGCACGCGGCCTATATCGCCACCCGCGACGCCTACAAGCGCGCGCTTCCCGGCCGGCTCGTGGGGGTCTCGGTGGACGCGCACGGCAACCGCGCCTACCGGCTCGCGCTCCAGACCCGCGAGCAGCACATCCGCCGCGAGAAGGCGACGTCGAACGTCTGCACCGCGCAGGCGCTCCTTGCCGTGATGGCGGGCTTTTACGCCGTGTTCCACGGGCCGAAGGGGCTGAAGGCCATCGCCCAGCGCATCCACCGCAAGACCGTGCGCCTCGCCAGGGGGCTGGAGGCCGCGGGATTTACCGTCGCGCCCGAGAGCTTCTTCGACACGATCACGGTGGAGGTCGGCGCGCTTCAGCGCGCCGTGCTGAAATCGGCGGTGGACGAGGGCGTGAACCTCCGCCCCGTCGGCGACACGCGGGTCGGCATCACTCTTGACGAGCGCACCACCTCCGAGATCATCGAGGCGGTCTGGCGCGCCTTCGGCATCGACCGGGCCGGCGATCCGGCGGATTCCGCCTACCGGCTGCCGGATGCGCTGATCCGGAAGAGTTCCTACCTCGATCACCCGGTCTTCCACATGAACCGCGCGGAGACGGAGATGGTGCGCTACATGCGCCGTCTGGCCGACCGCGATCTCGCGCTCGACCGGGCGATGATCCCGCTCGGCTCCTGCACGATGAAGCTCAACGCCGCGGCCGAGATGATGCCGGTCAGCTGGCGCGAGTTCTCGCTCCTCCATCCCTACGCGCCCGCCGACCAGGCCCAAGGTTATACACAGCTGATTGGGGATCTTTCCGAAAAGCTTTGTGAGATAACCGGTTACGCGGCGATCTCCATGCAGCCCAATTCGGGCGCGCAGGGCGAGTATGCCGGGCTTCTGGCCATCGCCGGCTGGCACCGCTCCCGCGGCGAGAGCCATCGAAAGGTCTGCCTGATCCCGCTCTCCGCCCACGGCACGAACCCGGCGAGCGCGCATATGGTCGGCTGGGACGTCGTGACGGTCGCCACCGCGGAGAACGGCGACATCGATCTCGAGGATTTCCGCGCAAAGGCCGAACAGCACTCGGAAAACCTTGCCGGCTGCATGATCACCTACCCCTCCACCCACGGCGTGTTCGAGGAAACGGTGACCGAGGTCTGCCGGATCACCCACGCGCATGGCGGGCAGGTCTACATCGACGGCGCGAACATGAACGCGATGGTCGGGCTATCGCGCCCGGGCGATCTGGGCGGCGACGTGAGCCACCTCAACCTGCACAAGACCTTCTGCATCCCCCATGGCGGGGGCGGCCCCGGCATGGGGCCCATCGGCGTGAAGGAACACCTGGTGCCC
>CAZPCU010000500.1:0-1946 GCA_964585075.1 uncultured Rhodobacterales bacterium | reverse complement strand
ACACGGAGACGATCCACGACGTGATCGAGGACATCCGGCGCCGGTCGCACCGCATCGACCGGATCGACAGCCTATACGTCGTGGATCGGGCCGGCCGGCTTCTGGGTTACCTCAAGCTCCGCGACCTCGTGCTGCATCACGGCCGCACGCCGGTCGCCGAGGTGATGCGGCCGGATCCGCCCGCGGTGACCCGCGACACCGACCAGGAGGAGGTGCTCGACCTCGCCAAGGCGAAGGGCGAGACGGTGATCGCGGTGGTGGACGAGGAGCGGCGCCTGCTCGGCGTCATCGCGCCCCGCGAACTGACCGAGATCGCCCGGCGCGAGGCGCGCGAGGATCTCCTGCTCATGGGCAACGTCTCGCCCGAATCGACCGGCTTCGACAGTCCGGGCCAGATCGTGCGCCGGCGCCTGCCCTGGCTGCTCACCGGGCTCGCGGGCGCCCTCGTCACCGCGGTCGTGGTGGGCGCCTACGAGGAGACGCTGACCCAGGCCGCGATCCTCGCGAGCTTCATCCCCGTGGTGAGCGCGACCGCCGGCAACGCCAGCATGCAGGCCTCCACGGTCACGATCCAGGCGCTGTCGGAGCACGGCAAGCTCACCGGCGGCTTCGCCGCCCGCCTCGGCCGCGAGGTGGCGGGCGCGGCGATGAACGGCACGGTCATGGGGCTGGCCATCGGCCTCGCGCTGTTCGCGTTTTCCTTCGCCGTGCCCGTGGAGCGCGCCGCGCAGCTCGTGGCGACGGTGGGTCTGGCGCAGCTTCTGGTGATTCTCGTGGCTGGCACGGTGGGCATGGTGGTGCCTGTGGCGCTCGACCGGCTGGGCTTCGATCCGGCCGTGGCCACGGGGATCTTCATCCTGACGGTGAACGACGTGGCGGGGGTGCTCATCCTCTTCGCCATCGCCACGCAGCTCTACCTCTAGCCGGGCCCGGCCCGCGGGCCGGGCCGCGCCTCGGGTGCGCGCGGATCGGCGCGGGTGGTGCCGGGCTGGTCGGCGGCGCGGCAGGGCTCGGGCGAGATGAGCGCGTCCAGCATCTCCGAGATGTCCTCGATCCGCTCGGCGACGACATGGGTGACGCCGTGCTCGCGCTGGAGCCGCCCTGTCACCCGCATGAGTCGCGCCGCGATCACCGCGCGGCGGAAACGCTCGTAGAGCGCGCGCCAGACCACCACGTTCACCACCCCGGTCTCGTCCTCCAGCGTGACGAAGATCACGCCCTTGGCGGTGCCGGGCCGCTGGCGCAGGATGACGAGCCCCGCCACCGTCACCCGCGCGCCCGGCGGCGGCTCGCAAAGGCGCGCGGCCGGCAGCGCCGCGGGCGGGCGCGGCCAGGGCGCGGCGGGGGAGGGGCGGAGGACCTGCATCGAGAACGAAAATAGAACATCCATGTGCGCGCGCAAGCCCGCCCATGGCCCCCGGGGCCGGCGCGGCGCGGGGCCTCGCAAATCGCTCTGGCGCGTCCTAGATGGCTTGGCTAGGAACCCCCCGGGAAGACTGAGCAAGGGAAACGACGCGGCATGGCGAAGATCACCTACATCGAGCACAACGGCACCGAGCACATGGTCGAGGTCCAGAACGGGCTGACCGTGATGGAAGGGGCGCGCGACAACAACATCCCCGGCATCGAGGCCGATTGCGGCGGCGCCTGCGCCTGCTCGACCTGCCACGTCTACGTTCACCCCGACTGGGTGGAGAAGCTTCCCCCCCGGGAGGACATGGAGGCCGACATGCTCGACTTCGCCTACGAGCCCGACCCGGTGCGCTCGCGCCTGACCTGCCAGCTCAAGGTCACCGACGCGCTGGACGGCCTCGTGGTGCAGATGCCCGAAAAGCAGATCTGATGCGGCTCGCCGCGCCGCTCGCCTGGCTCGCCGCGGCGGGTTGCGCCGCGGCCGACGGCGGCCCTGCCGGCGCTATCGAGTCGGCCCGTTACGAGGTGCCGCT
>CAZPCU010000499.1:0-1947 GCA_964585075.1 uncultured Rhodobacterales bacterium | reverse complement strand
TGATGATGGACTGGCCGATCATGGCGCAACCCGCCATGCCGCCGATGAAGCCCGTCGCGGTGTTGGCCAGCCCCTGGCCCACGCATTCCTGGTTCCGGTTCGACTTCGTGTCGGTCAGGTCGTCCACGATGTTCTGCGTCATCAGGCTTTCGAGAAGGCCTACGACGGCCACCGCGACCGAGTAGGGGAAGATGATCGCAAGCGTCTCGAGAGTCAGCGGTATGTCGGGGAGGAGGAACACGGGCAGCGTATCTGGCAGCGCGCCCATGTCGCCGACGGTCCGGACGTCGAGCCCGAGTGCGACAGTGAGCCCCGTCAGCACGAGAATGGTGACGAGCGGGGAGGGGATCGCCGTGGTCAGGAGCGGGAAGAGGTAGATGATCGCGAGCCCCGCGGCGACGAGCGCGTAGGTGATCCACGTGACCTCGCGCGGGTCGAGCTCGGGAAGCTGCGCCATGAAGATCAGGATCGCCAGCGCGTTGACGAAGCCGGTCATGACCGATCTCGAGACATAGCGCATGACGAAGCCCAGCTTCAGCGCGCCCGCGCCGATCTGCAGAAGCCCCGCCAGCACCGTCGCCGCCAGAAGATATTGCAGCCCGTGATCGCGCACGAGCGTCACCATGAGGACCGCCGTCGCCGCGGTGGCGGCCGAGATCATTCCGGGCCGCCCGCCCGTGATCGCCGTGATGACGGCGATGGAGAAGCTGGCGTAGAGGCCCACCTTCGGGTCCACGCCCGCGATGATGGAAAAGGCGATGGCTTCCGGGATGAGCGCCAGCGCGACGACGAGCCCGGCGAGCAGGTCGCCGCGAATGTTGCCGAGCCACTGGGCGCGGTAGGCGTCGAGTGAGATCATGAGAGTTCTGTCCGATACCGGCTCTGCCCTCCCGCAGGGCCGGCGTGCCAATGCACCGCTGTCTGTCGTTGTCCGGCGGATCGGCGGCCGGAAGAGCCACCCGGAATCGCGTCCGGGTCCAGGTTCGCTGCATCGCGGCGTAAACTGCGGCGCGCGAAATGGCAACAGGAATGACCATTTTCGCCGCGAAACATGCGCGTTCCTGTCGCGCAAGGCCGAACGGCCGCCATCGCGAGCGCCCTTCGGAACACCATCACGACGGAATCGCGCAATTCGCTTCCCGTAGCCGAAGCCCGACGATTCCCCGCAAGGAAATTCCTGCTATTCCAGATCAATGGATATCGTTCTCGTCACCACGGTCATTGCATCCCTGTTCCTCGTCATCGGTGCGGCGGAGCCGCTCGCCGCGCGGCTGCGCCTGCCCATGAGCGTGATCCTCGCCGTGCTCGGCGTGCTGATCGGCACGGCGGCGATCTTCTTCCTGAGAACCGAGCTGACGGATGCGCTGAACCCGGTGGCGGAGGCCATTCTGGGGCTTCCGATCCGGTCCAACGTCTTCCTCTACGTCTTCCTGCCGACCCTGCTCTTCCAGGCGACGCTGGGGATGAACCTGCGCCGGATGCTGGACGACTGGGTGCCGATCCTCGTGCTCGCCGTCGTGGCCGTGGTCGTCGCGACGCTGAGCGTGGGTTACGCCCTCGCCTGGGCCAGCGCGCTCCCTCTGGCCGCCTGCCTCCTGATCGGTGCGATCGTGTCCACGACCGATCCCTCGGCGGTGGTGACCATCTTCCGTTCGATCTCGGCGCCGCGGCGTCTCGCCCGGATCATCGAGGGCGAGAGCCTGCTGAACGACGCCGCGGCCATCGCGCTTTTCGGCCTGTTCATGGGATTCGTGATGCTCGGCGTTCCGGACCCGAACCTCGGCGACGCGCTCGCCCGCTTCCCGCTCCTGATCGCCGGCGGCGCCTTTATCGGCTGGCTGGCGGCGCGGGTCGCCGTCCGGGTCATGGCGCTCTTCGCCCGGTTCGAGCTGGCGCAGCTCTCGATCTCGGTCGCGCTGCCCTACCTCGCCTATATCGGGGCCGAGC
>CAZPCU010000498.1:1059-1948 GCA_964585075.1 uncultured Rhodobacterales bacterium | reverse complement strand
GCCGCGCTTCGGTCCAAGCTGCATGATCTCGGCTATGATCTCGCCGACAACCAGTTGGCCGATGTGTTCGTGCGGTTCAAGGAACTCGCCGACCGCAAGAAGGAGGTCTACGACGAGGATCTCGTCGCGCTGATGCGCGCGGGCGAGGACGCGGCGAAGGACCACCTCGTCGTGCAGTCGCTCCGCGTGGTCTGCGGCACGGGCGGTCCGGCGGAGGCCGAGCTCGTGATGACGGTGGACGGCGCGGAGAAATCCGCCACGGCCCGCGGCGACGGCCCGGTGGACGCGACCTTCAGGGCGGTGCGCGAGATCTGGCCCAACGACGCCCATCTCCAGCTCTACCAGGTCCACGCGGTGACCGAAGGCACGGACGCGCAGGCCACGGTCAGCGTCCGGCTCGAGGAAGAGGGCAACATCGCCACCGGCCAGTCCGCCGACACCGACACGGTGGTGGCCTCCGCCAAGGCCTACGTGAACGCGCTGAACCGCCTGCTCGTCCGCCGCGACCGGCTCGGGCAGGACGAGAAGGAAATCAGCTACAAGGACGCGGGCTGAGGGCGGCACGCGATCTTCGGACTGCTTCGAGGCGGCTTGCAAGGGCCGCCGGGGCCCTTGCGCTCAGGACAGAGGCCCTGCCGTCTGCCAGAGCCTGACGCGCAGCCCGCCATGGGGCACCAGCGGCCCCGGCTCGAGCGGCAGGGCGCTCGCGCGGGCGAGCGTGTCCTCGCCCGTCACGAGCGCCACCCGCCAGCCCGCGAACCGTGCGCGCATCACCTCGCCGAAGCGGCCGTAGAGCGCGCGGAGCGCGCCCTTGTTCCCGATCCGCCCGCCATAGGGCGGGTTCGCGATGACGAGGCCCGGCGGCCCCTCGGGCGGGGCGAGGTCGCTG
>CAZPCU010000498.1:0-1049 GCA_964585075.1 uncultured Rhodobacterales bacterium | reverse complement strand
AAGACGCAGAGCTCTTCCACGCCGGCCCGGGACGCGTTCCCGGCGCTCATGCGGACGGCGCCGGCGTCCCGGTCGAAGCCATGGAAGCGAAACGGCGTCTCGTGCGCCGCGCGGGCCGCGCGCATGGCCTGCCAGCGGTCGGCATCGAAGCTTTCCAGCCGCTCGAAGGCGAAGCCGCGGGACCGGCCGGGCGCGAGGCGGGCGGCGATCTCCGCGGCCTCGATCACGAAGGTGCCGGAGCCGCACATCGGGTCCACCACCGGCTCCGCGCCGGAATGGCCGGCGGCGCGAAGGAAGAGCGCGGCCAGCGTCTCGCGCAGCGGCGCCTTGCCCACGGCCTGCTTGTGGCCCCGCCGGTGAAGCGGCGCGCCGGAGCTGTCGAGGCTGAAGGAGACGAGGTTATCCTCGATCCGCACGAGGAGCCTGAGCTCCGCCTCTTCCGAGACGGGAACGCCGGCATCGCCGAGGGCGCGGCGCACCCGCTCGGCCGCGGCCTTCTCGTGGTAGATGCGCGAGCGCCGGCAGCTCGCCTCCACCCGCACCGGCACGTCCGCCCGGAAGACCGACCGCCACGCCATCCGCCGCGCCCGCTTGTCGAGCTGCGCCAGGTGCACGGCGGGGAAGCCGCCGAGGCGCACGAGCACCCGGCCCGCGCCGCGAAGCTCCAGGTTGGCGCGCCAGATCTCGGGCCAGCCGCCCCGCGCCAGCACGCCGCCCGGAACCGTGCCGGCGACGTCGAAGGCGGCCTCGCGCGCCTCGTCGGCCAGCACGGGTTCGAGCCCCGGCGGCGCGGCGAGGAAGATCTCGAAGGGGCCGTCCGGCCCGGGCGCCCCGGCCATCCCGCGGCCGGTCAGAGCATCGCCGGCACGACGAGGTCGGGCGGCCTGTGGCCGTCGGCGTGGGTCTTGATGTTGATGATGACCTTCTCGCCCATCTCGATCCGCCCCTCGACCGTGGCCGAGCCCATGTGCGGCAGCAGCACCACGTTCGGCAGCTCGCGCAGGCGCGGATTGATGTCGGTGCCGTGCTCGTAAACGTCGAGCCCCGCG
>CAZPCU010000497.1:0-1959 GCA_964585075.1 uncultured Rhodobacterales bacterium | reverse complement strand
GAAGGCCTCGAAGAGCGGCCGCGAGACCGGGTCGCCATCGGCATTCCATTCCGCGTGCCACTGCACCCCCAGAGCGAAGCCCGCCGCGCCGTCGATGCGGATCGCCTCCGCCGTGCCGTCCGGCGCGGTCCCCTCGATCACCACCCGGTCGCCCGGCTCGTCGATGCCCTGTCCGTGCAGCGTGTTCGTGCGCACCACCGTCGCGCCGAAGAGCGCGTGAAACACGCCGTCCTCGACGAGGGTAACGTCATGGCGCAGGGCGAATTTCTCCTCGAGCGTGCCGTCGGGCGGCATGCGGTGGTTCATTCGGCCCGGCAGTTCGCGGATCTCGGGGTAGAGCGAGCCGCCCATGGCGACGTTGACCTCCTGGAAGCCGCGGCAGATCCCGAGGAAGGGCTGGCCGCGCGCCACGCAGGCGCGCACGAGCGGCAGGGTGATCGCGTCGCGGCATCGGTCGAAGGCGCCGTGCTTCTCGGTCTCCGCCTCGCCGTATTCCTCGGGGTGGACGTTGGGCCGGCCGCCGGTGAGCAGGAAGCCGTCGCAGACCTCCAGCAGTTCCTCCACGGAGACGACGCGCGGGTCCGAGGGGATCACGAGGGGCAGGCAGCCCGCCACGCCCGCCACCGCCTCGGAGTTCATCTGGCCGCCCGCATGGGTGGGATACTCATCGTTGATGAGGTAGTGGTTGCCGATGATGCCGACGACGGGCCGCGCCATGATCCGTTTTCCCTCTCGCATCGCCATAATCTAGGGCAGCGGCGCGGCGAGAGAAACCCCGCCCCCGCGGCGGGGGCATGGCTAACGCGCCTTCTGCCCGCGCATGCGGCGGCAGCGCGCGGAACAATAGCGCAGCTCGTCCCAGACCCGCGCCCATTTCCTGCGCCACGCGAAGGGGCGGCCGCAGGCGGCGCAGGTCTTGGTCGGCAGGTCGCCCTTCCTCCGCATGCCCGCCATCAGAAGCCGAAGCTCCCCTGCCGGTCGTCGGCCGGCGTCCGGCGCCGGCGGGGCGCGCGATCGTTCACGAAGCGGCTTGTGCCGTCCTTGCGGCTCGCATGCCTCGCCACAAGGCGCTCCGCCGTGTCGCGCAAGCCCGCGCCGCGGCGCGCCGCCCAGACCGGCTCGCGCGCGGGACGGGTGCGGCCGAGCAGGCCATCGGCGCCCTCCCACCGCGGCGGCTCCTGCAGGAAGGCGTCGGGCATCTCGACGTGCTCGTGCAGCCAGGCGCGGGTGACGGCGCCGGTCGGGTCCTGGTCCCGGCCCTGCTTCGCCGTGTTGCAGATGCGCATGGCGTTCATTCCCGTGGTGCCCGGCTGCAGCTGCGGCCAGTGGATGGCCCGGCTCTTGATCGGTGAAGCGCCGCGCGAGGATCGCGACCCAGCCTTCGCCTTGCCGTGCCTCCTGCCCGCGCCTAGGAAGGATAGGCCAGAGGCCAATCCCGGAAACCCCGGCCCCGAAGGAGACCGCCATGAAGGACGCCGCGCCGCAGACCGTCTACCTGAAGGACTACGCGCCGCCCGCCTGGCTGGTGGAGGACGTGCACCTGACCTTCCGCCTCGCGCCGCGCGTCACCCGCGTGCTGAGCCGCATCCGCTTCCGCCCGAACCCCGAGGCCCGCTCGCGGGAGTTCTTCCTGCACGGCGAGAGCCTCTCGCTTCTGCAGGCCCGGATCGATGGCGCGGCGGTCGCGCCGGAGATCACCGCCGAGGGGCTTTCCTGCGCGGTGCCCGACGGCCCATTCACCTGGGAGGCGGAGGTCGAGATCTCGCCCGAGACCAACACCGCGCTCGAGGGGCTCTACATGAGCCGCGGCATGTATTGCACCCAGTGCGAGGCCGAGGGCTTCCGCAAGATCACCTACTACCCCGACCGGCCGGACGTCATGGCGCCCTTCACCGTGCGGATCGAGGCGCCTTCGGACATCCCGGTCCTGCTCTCGAACGGCAATCCGGGGGCGACGGG
>CAZPCU010000496.1:0-1961 GCA_964585075.1 uncultured Rhodobacterales bacterium | reverse complement strand
TGCCGGTGATGTCCATGTAGCCCACCGCGATGGCGAGAGAGCTGTTCTTGGTCAGGTTCAGGTATTGCGAGATGAGCGGCGGGATGATGATCCGGAGCGCCTGCGGCAACACCACGAGATTCATGATCCGCCCCGGGCGCAGTCCGAGGGCGGCGGCGGCTTCGGTCTGTCCGTGGCTCACCGCCTGGATTCCGGCGCGCACGTTCTCGGCGATGAAGGCGCCGGTATAGACGGCGAGCGCGAACCAGAGCGCGATGAGCGAGCCGCGGATCTGGATGCCGCCCTGGAAGTTGAAACCGCGCAGCTCCGGATATTCCAGCGCGATCGGCCGGCCCATGACGAAATAGGCGAGGATCGCGGGCAGGATGAGGATCGCGAGCGACGGCCAGAGCATGGGAAGCAGCTTGCCAGTGTCGTAGAGCAGCTTCGTCGCGTAGCGCCGATAGTAGATCATCCCGGCGATCGAGGCGAGGAAGACGGCCACCACCACCATGGAGCCCGGCCCCCAGATCGGCTTCGGGACATAGACGCCCCGGTTGGTGAAGGCCACGGCGTCGAGCAGCATGGAGGATTGCGGATCCTCGCCGCGGAACGCGCTCGGCGCGGGGAGCGCGGCCGTCATCACGAAGAAGATGATGAGGATCCAGATCAGCACCGGCACGTTGCGGAAGATTTCCACGTAGACCGCCATGAGCTGAGCGACGAGCCAGTTCCTGGAAAGCCTCAGAACACCGGCGATCACGCCGATGATCGTCGCCGTGACGCAGCCCAGGAAGGCCACGATCAGCGTGTTCAGCACGCCGACGATGGCGGCGCGCAGGTGCGTGTCCTGGTTTTCGTAGGGGATCGGCCGCTGGTTGATGTCGTAGCCCGCGGGCGTTCCCAGGAATTCGAAGGAGATGTCCTGGCCGAGCAGCGCCAGGTTCCGCACGAGGTTCCAGCCGAGCCAAGACATCAGCGCGATCAGAAGGAGCAGCGCGATGAACTGGAAGGTGTAGGAGCGATACCGCGTGTCGTTCAGGAGCATCGACAGACGGAACGACTCCTGCGGCGGGTCGGTCACTGTGGCCATTCGGATTTCCCTGCTGTGCCGGCCTCGTCCAAACGGCGGGTTTGTCCCGCTCGCGCGGGCCGGCAAGTATTCTGGGCCGTCAGATAGCGTGGGAAGGGCGCGGCAACGTTGCCGCGCCCTTCCCGGAGTCTCTTAGCGGAACGGCGGGGCGTAGAGCAGGCCGCCGTCGGTCCACTGCGCGTTCAGGCCGCGCGCGAGGCCGATCGGGGTTTCCTCGCCGATGTTCTTGGCGAAGATCTCGCCGTAGTTGCCCTCGGCCATGATCGCCCGCTTGGCCCAGTCGGCGTCGAGGCCGAGCATCTCGCCCAGGTTGCCCTCGGTGCCGAGAAGGCGATTGATCTCGGGGCTGTCCGTGCCGGCCGACAGTTCCTCGATGTTGGCCGAGGTCACGCCGAGTTCTTCCGCGGCGATGAGCGCATTGAGCGTCCAGCGCACCACGTCGCCCCACTGGTTGTCACCGTGGCGCACGAGAGGGCCGAGCGGCTCCTTCGAGACGATCTCGGGCAGGATCACGTGATCGGCCGGGTTCTCGAAGGTGGCGCGGGTGGCGGCCAGGCCGGAGGAGTCCGTCGTGTAGACGTCGCAGGCGCCGGCGAGATACTGCTGCTGCGCCTCGGCGTTGGTCTCGATCGGCACCGGCTCGTAGTCCATGTTGTTGGAGCGGAAGAAATCCGCGAGGTTGAGCTCGGTCGTGGTGCCGGTCTGGATGCAGACCGTCGCGCCGTTGAGTTCCTTGGCCGAGCTCACGCCCAGCGCCTTCGGCACCATGAAGCCCTGGCCGTCGTAGTAGTTGATGCCGGTGAATTCGAACTTGAGGTCCACGTCGCGCGTGAAGGTCCAGGTGGTGTTCCGGGCCAGCATGTCGACCTCGCCCGAGGCGAGCGCGGTA
>CAZPCU010000495.1:0-1962 GCA_964585075.1 uncultured Rhodobacterales bacterium | reverse complement strand
CCTCGGGCAGCGCGGCGCGGGCCAGCGTCGCGAGGTCGTCGAGGAAGGCGCCCGTGTCGCACGGGCGCGGCCGCCAGTCCCGCGCGCCGGTGAGATCGCCCAGCCGGTCCAGCAGCGTGCCACCCCGGCGCGCCGCCGAGAGGGTCGCCTCGACGAGGGCGCGCGCATCGGGGTCGAGCGCCTTGCGCGCGAGCTGCGACTGGCTGCCGAGGATGATCGTGAGAAGGTTCGAGAAATCGTGGGCGAGCCCCGAGGTCAGCCGCGCCGCCATCTCGCGGCGCTTGGTCTGCTGGAGCGCGGCGCGCGCCTGCGCCTCCTCGGTCACGTCCATGGACAGGATGTAGACGCCTTCGATGCCGTGCTCGCGCCGGTCCGGCGTGAAGGCGGCGCGGATGCGCCGCTGGCTGATCTCGTCGGTGAACTCGAAGACGCTTTCGCGGCCCTCGAAGGCGGCGTCGAGCCGCGGCCGGATACGGGCATAGGCCTGAAGGCCCAGCACCTCGGCGATCGGGCGGCCGAGGATGTCGCGGGGCCGCCCGGGCATGACCGAGGAGAGCCGCCGGTTCGAGTAGGTGTAGCGCCGCTCGCCGTCCACATGGGCGATGTGCGCGGGCATCATCTCGGCGGTGAGGCGGGTGCGCGCCTCGATCTCGGTGAGCTGGCGCGTGGCTTCCTCGAGCGCGGCGTTGGTCGCGGCGAGTTCGCGGTTCGCGGCGGCGAGCTCTTCCGAATGGGCGATGAGCTGGTCCGAGAGCTCCTCGGAGCGCGCCCGCAGAAGCGCCTCGTGCTGCTTCGCCGGCGTGATGTCGGTGTAGACGGTGACCCATCCGCCCTGGGGCAGCGGCGCGCCCTCAACGCTGATGGTGCGGCCGTTGGCGCGGGTGCGCTCCATGTAATGCGGCTCGAAGGCGCGGGCGATCTCGACGCGGTCGCGCACGGCCTGTTCCACGTCGTCCACGGGGCCGTATTCCCCGCGCGTCACGAGATGGCGGATGGTGTCCTCGAAGCTCGCGCCCGGTTCCACCAGCCATTGCGGCAGGTCGAACATCTCCTGGAACCGGCGGTTGCAGGCGGCGAGGCGCAGATCGCTGTCGTAGATCGACAGCGCCTGCTGGATCAGGTTGAGCCCCGCCATCATCAGGGCCTCGGTGCCGCGCGCGCGTTCGGCCATCGGCGTCGTCTCCTCCCGGGCGACATGGCTAGCACCGGAGGCGCCGGGCGCAAAGGGCGTCCGTGTCGGGCTGTTACAATTCGCAAGGATTCCGACATTTTCCCGAAAAGGTTGACGGGGAGCATCTTCCCCGGGTCCGACAGGGCCTCGCCGCTTGGGAGGGCGGCGCCCCCGGAGACGACCCCGGGACTGGGAGGAGACATCTTGGCGATCACACCAGCTCGCGCGGAGGGGCTTCGCTCCATCCCCGCGCTGCTCGACCGCAACGTGCGCGCCTTCGGCGACGCCCCGGCCTACCGTGAGAAGGAGTTCGGCATCTGGCAGTGCTGGACCTGGGCCGAGGCCGCGCGCGAGATCGAGGCCTTGGCGCTCGGCCTGCTGAACCTCGGCGTGGCCGAGGGCGATTTCGTCGCGATCATCGGGCGCAACCGACCCTATCTCTACTGGGCGATGGTGGCCGCGCAGTCGGTGGGCGCGGTGCCCGTGCCGCTCTACCAGGATTCGGTGGCCGAGGAGATGGCCTACGTCATGGGCCATTGCGGCGCGCGCTTCGCCGTCGTCGCCGACCAGGAACAGGTGGACAAGCTCATCGAGGTGCAGGAGCGTCTGCACCAGCTCGAGCACATCATCTACATCGACCCGCGCGGTCTGCGGAAATACGATCATTCCCGGCTGCACCAGTTCAGCCATGTCCAGGACCAGGGCCGCGCGGCGGAGGAGGAGTTCGCGCCGGAACTGGAGCGGCGCCGCGCGCGGCTGACCTACGACGACATCTGCGTGATGCTCTACAC
>CAZPCU010000494.1:0-1966 GCA_964585075.1 uncultured Rhodobacterales bacterium | reverse complement strand
GCCGGAGGGCGGCATCTCCAGCCCGCCCGAGCCGGGGCCCGCCCCGGAGACCGATGCCGCCTCTGACGTCCCGCCCGAGACCGGCCGCGCCGCGGAGGGCCCGGGCGCGCCCGGGGCCGAGGCGCCGCCCGCCGCGCCGGCGGCCCCCGCCCGGCCCGAGGCCGGTGCGGAGGAGAGCGCCGCGCTCGAGCCGCCCGTGGACGGGGCCGTTGCACCCGAGCCCGAAGGCGGCGCGCAGGACGCCGCGCCCGCGCGGACCGACGCCCCCGAAAGCGCCCCGGACCGCGCCGGGACGGACCCTTCCCCCGAAGCGGAAACCGCCGCGGTGCCCGAGCCCGCCGCGCCGCCGGCGCCCGCGCTCGACGCCCCGGCGCCCGGCGATGCGGCGGCGCCCTCCGCCCCGGACCAGCCCGCGGCGCCCCAGGCGCCGGACGGCGAAAACCCCTTCGCCGCGCCCGGGGACGGCGCCGCGCCCGCGCCGGAGGAGCCGGAGGGCGCGGAGAGCGCCGGGGATGGCCCGGCCATCGGCCGGCCGGCGGGCACCATCGGTGACATCGCGCCCAATGTCCGCATCAACCGCCTGCCCTCCGCCGTCGAGGCGCCGGCAGAGGAAGCAGGGGCCGCGGGCGACGGCCGCCCGCCGCTCGAGCGCTTCGCCGCGCCGTCCGACGCGCCGGCGGAGGGCCCGCTCATGGCGGTCGTCCTCCTGGACGACGGGCCGGGGCCCTTCGGCCCCGAGGCGCTCGCGGGCTTTCCATTCCCGATCACCGTGGCCGTCGATCCGACATGGGACGGCGCGGAGGCGGCGATGCGGGGCTACCGCGCGCAGGGGCTGGAGGTGGCCGTCCTCGGCGCGCTGCCCGAAAGCGCGCAGCCGAGCGACGCCGAGGTGGCCATGCAGGCCTGGGCGCGGGCCGTGCCCGAGGCGGTGGCCGTGCTCGAGGCCGAGCCCGGCACGCTCCAGGGCAGCCGCGCGCTCTCCGAGCAGATCGGAGAGATCCTCGCCGACAGCGGCCACGGGCTGGTGCTGCACTCCAAGGGGCTGAACACCGGCGCGGCGCTCGCCGCGCGCGCCGGCGTGCCGGCCACCACGATCTTCCGCCAGATCGACGCCGAGGGCGAGGACAGCGCGGCGATCCGGCGCAGCCTCGACCAGGCCGCCTTCCGCGCCCGGAGCGAGGGCGCCTCGGTGATGCTGGGGCACCTGCGCGCCGAGACGATCAGCGCGCTCCTTCTCTGGGGGCTGCAGGACCGCGAGCGCAGCGTGACGCTCGTGCCCGTCTCGGCCGTGCTGATGCGCGGGGAGGGCGGGGAGGAGTAGGGCGCTTCGAAGCGCCCGCCCGCGCCCGGAGGGCGCGGGACGCGCCGCCCCGGCCCCGCGTGGCCGCCCTGCGGCCGGGCGGGCGAAACGTCTTGCAAGACGTTTCGCAAGGGCCTTCGAAGGCCCTTGCCCGCGCCCCGCTCAGGCGTTCCCCGATCCCGTGAAGCGCGCGGCGTCCTCGGCGGCCTTGCGGATGGCGCGGCTCTTGTTCACCGTCTCCTGCCATTCGGCCTCGGGGTCGCTGTCGTGCACGACCCCTCCGCCCGCCTGGATGTAGAGCTTGCCGTCCTTCACGATCGCGGTGCGGAGCGCGATGCACATGTCCATGTCGCCATTGGCCGCGAAATAGCCGACGCCGCCGGCGTAGAGGCCGCGCTTCTCGGGTTCGAGCTCGTCGATGATCTCCATGGCGCGCACCTTGGGTGCGCCGGAGACCGTCCCCGCGGGCAGACCGGCGAGCAGGGCCGACAGCGCGTCGTGATCCTCTGAAAGCTCGCCCACCACGTTGGAGACGATGTGCATGACGTGGGAATAGCGCTCGATGACGTATTCCTCGGTGGGCCGCACCGTGCCGATCCGCGCCACGCGGCCCACGTCGTTCCGCCCGAGATCGAGCAGCATGAGGTGCTCGGCGCGCTCCTTCTC
>CAZPCU010000493.1:0-1967 GCA_964585075.1 uncultured Rhodobacterales bacterium | reverse complement strand
ACGGGAAACCGTCGGCCGGCGCTCAGCTTGGGGACAGGATGCGCGAGGAGCCTTTCTTTCGCGGACCGCGAGGCAGGTCAGACCATCCCGGGCAGGTGCAGCGCGCCCACGAGGATCACGGCGAGGGCGACGACGCCGGCCATGTCCTCGATCACGGCCGCGGGCTGGCGGCGAAGGATGTCGGCGATTTGGGTCAGCATGGCGGAGCCTCCTGCTTCGGGTGTGTTGCTTCTTTGTTCTCACGTCACGCCGCCGATGTAAAGAACTTTATGAGAACATCAGGGAACATTCCGGAACTGCGCCGTCAGCCGACGGAGATCAGGCGAATCGCTTCGTCCTGCCCCATGAGCCAGAGCAGCATCCGCGCGGCCTGCCCCCGCGCCGTCTCCAGCGTCGGATCGTCGGCCAGGAGCCGCCGGGCGTCGGACTGGGCGATCGCCATCAGCGCGGCCTGCCGCTCCAGATCTGCCACGCGGAATCGCGGCAGGCCCGATTGCGCCGTGCCGATAAGGTCGCCCGCGCCCCGCATCTCGAGGTCCACCTCGGCGATGCGGAAGCCGTCCTCGGTATCGCGCAGCGTGGCGAGCCGCCGCGCCGCCGCCTCCGAGAGCGGGGCATGGTAGAGCAGAAGGCAGGTCGAGGCCGCGCTCCCCCGCCCCACCCGGCCACGCAGCTGGTGAAGCTGGGCCAGCCCGAAGATCTCGGCGCGCTCGATCACCATGATCGTGGCGTTGGGCACGTTCACGCCCACCTCGATCACCGTGGTGGCGACCAGCACCTTCGTCTCGCCCGACTGGAAGCGCGCCATCGCCGCGTCCTTCTCCTCGGGCGGCATCTGCCCGTGGACGAGCCCGACCACCCCCTCGCCGAACGCCGCGCGGAGCCGGCGGAAGCGCTCTTCCGCGGCGATGAGGTCCACCGCCTCGCTCTCCTCCACCAGCGGGCAGACCCAGTAGGCCTGCCGCCCCTCGCCCACCGCGGCCCGGAGATGCGCCACCACCTCCTCCATCCGCGCGGTGGAGACCATGGCGGTGCGGATCGGCTGGCGCCCCGGCGGTTTCTCGTCGAGCAGCGAGACGTCCATGTCGCCGTACTGCGCGAGCGCGAGGCTGCGCGGGATCGGCGTCGCGGTCATCACCAGCACGTCGGCCCGCGCGCCCTTGCGGCCGAGCTCCAGCCGCTGGCGCACGCCGAAACGGTGCTGCTCGTCCACGATGGCCAGCCGCAGGTCGCGGAACTCGACATCCTTCTGGAAGACGGCGTGGGTGCCCACGAGCACGTCGATCCCGCCCTCGGCGAGCGCGGCGAGCTTGGCCTGGCGCGCGGCGCCCTTGTCGCGCCCGGTGAGGATCTCGAGGCGCACACCCGCCGCCTCGGCGAGCGGGCGCAGCCCTTCGAGGTGCTGGCGGGCGAGGATCTCGGTCGGCGCCATCATCACGCCCTGCCCGCCCGCCTCCACCGCGATCAGCAGCGCGAGGAAGGCCACCAGCGTCTTGCCCGCGCCCACGTCGCCCTGGAGAAGCCGATTCATCCGCCGTGGCGCGCGCATGTCCGCGGCGATCTCCTCGACCGCGCGGGTCTGGGCGGCGGTCGGGCGGAAATCGAGGCTTTCCAGAACCTTCGCCTGCAACGCTCCAGTGCCGTGAGTCTCCCGCCCCTTGCCGCCACGCAGCCGTGCGCGCGCGAGCGCCAGGGTGAGTTGATGGGCCATGAACTCGTCGTAGGCGAGCCGCTCGCGGGCGGGCGCCGTGGCCGCGAGATCCGCCTGCCCCTCGGGGGCATGGGCGGCGGCGAGCGCCTCCCGCCAGCCGGGCCAGGCCGCGCGCGCCTTCTGCACCGGGTCGATCCATTCGGGCAGGTCCGGCGCACGGTCGAGCGCCGCGCGCGCGGCGCGGGCCATCGTCTTCTGCGTCACCCCGGCCGTCAGCGGATAGACCGGCTCGAACTCCGGCATCTCGCCCGCCTCC
>CAZPCU010000492.1:0-1987 GCA_964585075.1 uncultured Rhodobacterales bacterium | reverse complement strand
GGCGGACGGCGCGGGCGAAGGCGCCGTAGGTGGCGAAGCCGCACTCGCGCGCGATGGCGGGCATGCGCTCGCCGCTGGTCTCGAGGCCGAGCTTCGCGTGCTCGACCCGCGCGGCCACGATCTCGCGGGCCACCGTGTCGCGGCCCGCTTCGCGGAAACGCCGCTGGAGCGTCCGCTGGCTCACGCCCATGGCCTCGGCGACGTCGCTCGGGCGGAGCGGCTCCGTGCGCCGGTCGTCGATGAACCTCAGGGCCTGGGCCACTAATGCGGCGCCGAGCCGCTGGCGGTCCGTCGAGGCCCGCTCCACCAGGGCCGGGGCGAGCAGGGCGCGGGACTTGACCGGGGACACGCCGCCCATCAGGAGCTCGAGGACCGCCGCGGCGTGGACGCCGACCCGGGCGTAGTCGAAGCGCAGGGCCGTGAGGCTCGGCGACTCCTCGGTGACCAGCGGCGCGTCGTCGGCCGCGATGATGCCGATGTCCTCGGGCACGAGGAGGCCGCGGGCCAGCGCGAGGCTGGCGACCAGCCGCGCCAGGCCGGGGCGCGCCACGAAAATGCCCGCCGGCAGCTTCAGGCGCCCGAGCCAGTCCTCGAGGCCCGCCTTCACCCCGGCCCACCGCCTGCGGCTCTGGGCGTAGCCCCGGAAGGTGCGCCCGCGGAGTGCGTGGCGGCCCAGCTTGCCCAGTTCCCGGGCGAAGGCCCGGTGCTCGACCGCGGACTGAGCCTCGCCGCTGAAGCCGAGGTAGGCGAAGGCCCGGTAGCCGCGCTCGAGGAGGTGGCGGGCCGCCTCGCGGCCGGCCGCATGGCGGTCCTCGAGAATCTGCGCCGCGCCCAGCGCGCGGCTGGCCCACGCGACGGAGACCACGGGCAGGTCGAGGCGCGCGACCGCCTTGGCAACCCCGCGGCCGGGGACCGCGAGGATGCCCTCGCAGCCGGGCGGGGGAGCGTGCACCGCGTGCGGGTCGAAGAGGAGTCGCCAGCCGGCGCTCCGGGCGACCCGCGCGATCCCGCGGACCAGCGCGGCGTTGCGGACCGTCAGGCGGTCGGCATCGAGCATCACGGCAACCGTGCGCGAGCGGTCCATGGCAGGCCCTCCGGAAGGGTCCGGCGCCCGACTTCCCCAGCCGGCGCGGCGTGCTGTTAATTTTATCACAGCGTTGGCGGAAAATGAACACTCGTGGCGAAAAATGATCACTTTTCCGAGTTCGGCGAGAACCGGCGTAAGCATAGGCGGCTGAGTGTCTTGCGTCGATTTGGCTTATCCGGGCCTCTGTGCGGCGCCGGAGCTGGCCGCCCGGGTTCGGGCCGCGCCCGGGCCGGGCGGCCCGCCGCGCGCCGCGCCGGCGATTGACGCCCGGGCGCGCCGGCGCTATGATGCCGCGCGGGGGTTGCCGAGGAGTTCCGGCCCGTGGCGATGCGCGATGACGACACCGCGGAGGTCCGACCCGTGGCGCGCCGGAAGGCGGGCGTGCTGGGGCGCGCGCTGCGCTTCCTGGTCCTCGCCGGGCTGGTTGCGGGCGCCGTCGCCGCGGCCCAGCGGCCGGACCTCTGGCGCCGGCTGCTCCGGGTCCAGCCGCGCCGGGTCCGGGTGGCCTTCACCTCGCAGCCGCCGGGCGCGCGGGTGTTCGTCGACGAGCAGCCGGTCGGCGCGACTCCGGCGGAGGCGGAGCTGGCGCCCGGGCCGCACGCGGTGCGCATCGTGCGCCGGGGGTGGCGCCCGTGGCGCGGGTCCGTGGATCCGAGCGCGGTCAAGGAAGTGGCGGCGACCCTCGAGCCGCTGGCGCTCGGGACCCTGGTCATCGAGTCCGCGCCGCCGGGCGCCGACGTCTCGCTGAACGGCAACCGCTCTGGGGCGACGCCGCTCCGACTCGAGCAGCTCGAGCCCGGCAGCTACGTGGTTCGCGTGGCGGACGAGCCGCTCCACGCGCCCGTCGAGGAGCGGGTGGTGCTCGGCGCGGGAGAGACGCGGCGGCTGGAGCTGCGCCTG
>CAZPCU010000491.1:867-1993 GCA_964585075.1 uncultured Rhodobacterales bacterium | reverse complement strand
CCGAGCGCATGATGAAGCGCTTCCAGAAGGGCCAGTTCAACATGAACGACCTGCGCATGCAGCTCGAACAGATGCTCAAGATGGGCGGCATGGAAGGGCTCATGGGCATGATGCCCGGCATGGCGAAGATGAAGGGCCAGATGGCCGAGGCCGGCATCGACGACAAGGTGCTCAGGCGCCAGATCGCGCTCATCGACTCCATGACGAAGAAGGAGCGCGCCAACCCGCAGATCCTGCAGGCCAGCCGCAAGAAGCGCATCGCGGCGGGCGCGGGGCTCGAGGTGTCGGAGCTCAACAAGCTTCTCAAGCAGCACCGCCAGATGGCCGACATGATGAAGAAGCTCGGCAAGAAGGGCGGGCGCGGCATGCTGAAGAAGGCCATGGGCGGCATGTTCGGCAAGGGCGGCATGCCGGAGGGCATGGAAGGCATGGACCAGAAGGCCCTCGAGCAGGCGGCCAAGCAGATGGGCGCGGGGCGGATGCCAGGCATGGGCGGCGGCGGGATGGCCCTGCCCCCGGGGCTCTCCGGCTTCGGCAAGAAGAAATGACGCGGCTGTGCAGCGATACGCTTTCCGGCGGGACGCCGCGCCGGGCGCCCCGGTCGCGCGACCGGGAGGCCGCGGCATGAGCCTCACGCTTGCACCCGTGCTGGAGGCCGGGCGGCTGCGGCTGCGCGGCCCCGAGATCCGCGACTTCGAGCCGCTCGCGGAGTTCTTCGCCGATCCCGAGCGCGCCTGGGGCTTCGGCGGCGCCGAGACGCGGCCCGACGCCTGGCGCTGGTTCGCCTGCAACATCGGGCACTGGCACATCCACGGATACGGCTATTTCACGATCGAGATGACGGACGGCGCCCGGCCCGCCGGCCTCTGCGGGATCTGGAATCCCGAGGGCTGGCCGGAGCCGGAGCTCGGCTGGCTCGTCTTCGCCCCCTTCGAGGGCCGCGGCATCGCCTACGAGGCGGCGCTCCGCGCGCGGGAATGGGCCTACGAGGCGCTCGGCTTCACCACGCTCACCTCGAACATCCTGCCCGGCAACGCGCGCTCGGTCGCGCTCGCCGAGCGGCTTGGCGCCCGCTACGAGCGCACTTACCAGAACGTCACCATGGGCGAGGACATGCTCTTCCGGC
>CAZPCU010000491.1:0-857 GCA_964585075.1 uncultured Rhodobacterales bacterium | reverse complement strand
GCCCCGCCGATCTGGACGCCGACGGCGGCGCGGAGGCCTACGCATGAGATCCCCCCGCATCCGGAGGGCCGCCTGATGCCGGCCTCCTCCATTCCCGTGATCGAGACGAAGCGTCTGGTGCTGCGCGGCCCGGTGCCCGAGGACTACCCGAACTTCAAGTCCACCTTCACGTCCTACCGGGCGCGGTTCATGGGCGGCCCGCTCAACGAGTATGAATCCTGGATGCTCTACGCCGCCGAGATCGGCCACTGGCAGATCCGCGGCTTCGGCATGTGGATGATCCACGACCGCGAGACCGACCGCACCCTGGGCATGGCGGGAGGCTGGTGCCCGGCGAAATGGCCCGAGCGCGAGATCGCCTGGATCATCTGGCCCGAGGTGGCCGGGCGCGGCATCGCGCTCGAGGCCACCCACGCCGCGCGGCGATACCTCTACGACGAGATGGGCTGGGACGGCGCGGTGAGCTACCTCGACCCGCGCAACACCCAGTCCATCCTGCTCGCCCAGCGCCTCGGCGCGAAGCGCGACCCAGAGGCCGCCTCGGTGGACGGGCACGACGTCGTCTATCGCCATCCCGCCCCGGCCCGGCTGCGCGGCAGCCAGATCGAGGACGCCATCGAACAGGAGATCGCCTCCTTCACCGGGCCGATCTTCCCCTCCACCAGAGAGGCCAGCGCATGACCGAGACCCGCGACCCCACCGCGCTCGCCGCGGAGCTTCTGCGCGAGCACCGCGAGAGCATCGACCGGCTGGACGCCATTCTCGTCTACACGCTGGGCGAGCGGTTCAAGCACACCCAGGCAGTGGGCCGGCTCAAGGCCGCGCACGAGCTGCCGCCCTCGGATCCCGCGCGCGAG
>CAZPCU010000490.1:0-1997 GCA_964585075.1 uncultured Rhodobacterales bacterium | reverse complement strand
TCCAGCCGCCGCGCTCCTCGCGGACATACCACTTGGCGTCGGCGTCGCGCAGCACGGGGTGCTCGGGATTGCCGGCCTTGCGCCACTCCACGAGCGCCGGATCGGGTTCGGTGACAATGTACTGATGCTCCACCGGGATCGCGGGCATCTTGATGCCGAGAAGCCGCGCGGTGCGCTGGGCGTGGTTGCCCGTGGCGGTGACCACGTGCTCGGCCCGGATCACCACCTGCTCCTCCGAGGGCACGAGGTTGCCGCCCTTTTCCACCATCTTCGTGCAGGTGACCTCCCAGTGGTCGCCCTTCCAGGCGTAGGCATCGGCCTGCCACTTGCGCTCGATCGTCACGCCGCGCTGGCGCGCGCCCTTGGCCATCGCCTGCGTCACGTCGGCGGGGTTTATGTAACCGTCCTCGGGATGGTAGATCGCGCCCTTGAGATCGTCGGCGCGCACCAGCGGCCAGCGCTCCCTGATCTCGTCGGGCGTCATCCACTCGTAGTGGATGCCCACCGTCTCGGCGGTGGAGGCGTAAAGCATGTACTCGTCCATGCGTTCGTCGGTCTGCGCCATGCGCAGGTTGCCCACCACGTAGAAGCCCGCGTTGAGGCCCGTCTCCTCCTCCAGCGTCTTGTAGAACTTCACGCTGTAGTCGTGGATGTGGCTGACGGCGTAGGACATGTTGAAGAGCGGCAGGAGCCCCGCGGCGTGCCAGGTCGAACCCGAGGTCAGCTCGTCCCGCTCCAGAAGCATCACGTCGGACCAGCCCGCGCGGGCGAGATGGTAGGCGATCGAGGTGCCGATCGCGCCGCCGCCGACGACCAGAGCCTTCACATCCGTCTTCATGCCGTCACTCCTTTCGCAACCTGCCGCTTCCTAGCGCCGCCGCCGCGCCGAGCAGCGTGCACGGGCGACGGAAGGTGGGGAAAAAGCGACGCGCGCCGGGCTTGGAATGCGGCCACGCTTCTCCATATCACCTGCGTGACGCTGAGGGAGGCCGGGATGGCACTGGTTCGCACCGCAATGCTGCTCGCCGCGATGACGGCGCTCTTCGGGCTCGCCGGCCTCGCGCTCGGCGGGCAGTCGGGCATGGTGATCGCCCTCGTGATTGCCGCCGGGATGAACCTCTACGCCTGGTGGGGATCGGACAAGGCGGTGCTTCGCGCGCACGGGGCACGTCTGGTGACGAAAGCCTCCGCGCCGGATCTCGTCGGCATGGTGGAGGAACTGGCGGAGCGCGCGGGGCTGCCGATGCCGGCCGTCTACATCATCGACAGCGACCAGCCCAACGCCTTCGCCACGGGGCGCAGCCCCGACAAGGCGGCCGTCGCGGCCACCACCGGGCTTCTGCAGAGCCTGTCGCGGGAGGAGGTGGCCGGCGTCATGGCGCATGAACTCGCCCATATCCGGAACCGCGACACCCTCATCATGACGGTGACGGCCACCCTCGCCGGCGCGATCACCATGCTGGCAAATTTCGCCTTCTTCTTCCGCGGCGGCCGCGACAACGGGATGGGGATCCTGGGCGTCCTCGCCACGATGATCCTGGCGCCGCTCGCCGCCGGGCTCGTGCAGATGGCCATCAGCCGGACGCGCGAATACGAGGCCGACCGCATCGGCGCGGAAATCTCGGGCCAGCCGCTCTGGCTCGCCTCGGCGCTGGGGAAGATCTCGGGCCTCGCGGCGCGCATCGACATGAACTCGGCCGAGCGCAACCCGGGCAGCGCGCACATGTTCATCGTGAATCCTCTGCACGCGCACCGCCACGACAGCCTGTTCTCCACCCACCCGGCGGCGGAGAATCGCATCGCCGCGCTGAAGGCCCTGGCCGCGGAGTCCCGCGGCCAGGGCCCCGGTTCCGCCGCGCGCAGCGGCCCCTGGAACTGAGGCGGGAGACGGCGCGACGTGGCGTCGGCCCGGCCCGGCGGCGGGTGCCCAAAGACATGCGCGCCGCGCGATTGTCGCAAATCGGATGGCTCATAGGGCAGCGAGGGCCAAGATCACC
>CAZPCU010000489.1:0-1998 GCA_964585075.1 uncultured Rhodobacterales bacterium | reverse complement strand
GATCCTGAGCGGCTTCTTCGGCATGAACCAGGTCGAGTTCCCCCGTCCGCGAACCCGGACATCGGTCGTTTCGTGTTCCAGAACATCGACACCGTTTCTCTTCGTATGGATCCGAATGTCGGCGTCGACATACGTCTCACGCGTCAATTGATGGGCCGAGGCGTTGCTTTACGGCATCCTCCAGCTTCAGCGGAAGATCCGCCGCACCGGCACCATCACGCGCTGACGCGCCCCACAGAGCGGGAAGGTGAGCATGACCGACGCCCTGAAAGAACTCGGCGCCCATATCGAGGCCAGGCGGCCGGATTGCGTGCTGTCCTGGGAGGTGGCGCGCGGCGAGCTGACCGTCTCGGTGGCGGCGGCGCGGATCGCCGGGATCGCGGAGTTCCTGAAATCCGACAGCGCCTGCGGCTTCTCCACCCTCGTGGACATCACCGCCGTGGACTGGCCGGAGCGGCCCAGGCGCTTCGACGTGGTCTATCACCTGCTCTCGATGTATCAGAACCACCGGATCCGCCTGCGCGTTCCGGTCCACGAGGACGAGATGGTGCCCTCGATCACGAACGTGCACCCCTCGGCCGGCTGGTTCGAGCGCGAGGTGTTCGACATGTTCGGCATCCTGTTCTCCGGCCACCCCGACCTGCGCCGCATCCTGACGGACTACGGCTTCCGCGGCCATCCGCTTCGCAAGGATTTCCCCACCACGGGCTATACCGAGGTGCGCTACGACGAGGCGCAGAAGCGCGTGATCTACGAGCCCGTCAAGCTCGTCCAGGAATACCGGCAGTTCGATTTCATGAGCCCCTGGGAAGGCGCGGACTACATCCTGCCGGGCGACGAGAAGACGTCCGAGGAGGCGCAGAAATGATGGGCCCTGGTGCCGGTCCGGGCGGCGGCCTGATCTGGCTGCTGATCTACGCGGCGCTCGTCGTGGTTCCGTTCTGGCGCCTTCTGCCGCGCTTCGGGATGCCGAACTGGCTCTCTCTCGTCGCCATCATTCCGCTCGGCGCGCTCGTCCTGCTGTGGGTCATGGCCTTCAAGGATGGCGCGGCCGGCGGCCGGGCCTAGGGCGCGGGGCATGGCGATGCCGACCCTCATGTTCGGTCTCGGTGCCACGAAGGCCGGCAGCGGCTGGCTCTACCGCTACCTGCGCGGCCACCCCGAGTGCCACATGAGGACCGTCAAGGAGCTTCACTTCTTCGACACGCTTCAGGCCGGCCGCCGGCCGCGGCGGCTGAGGAAGCTCGACGCCGCGATCTCGGCCGAGGCGCGGCGGGCCGATGCCGGCCGCCACCGGGCGCTGCGGCGCCTCGGCGACCTGCAGGAACTCGCCGAGGTGACCCATGCGGCGACCGACGACGCCTATCTGGACTACCTGATGCGCGGCCGCGGCGAGGCGCGGCTCGTGGGCGACATCACGCCGGCCTACGCGCTCCTGCCGGTGGACTGGCTGCGGCGGATGCAGGCGCTCTCTCCCGGCACGCGCTTCGTCTACCTGATGCGCGACCCGCTGGAGCGGCTCTGGTCCAACCTGCGCATGATGGCGCGGCGCGACGCGGAGGAGTCCGCCATCGGCCCCCGCGCCAACCGCCTGATGGCGGAGTGGCTCGACGGCGGCCACCGGGACGTGGCGGCGCGGGGCGATTACGGCGCCGTGCTGTCGCGGCTGGACGCGGCGCTCGAACCCGCGCGCCTGTTCCTCGGCTTCTTCGAGGAGCTCGTGGCGCAGCCCGTGCCCGAGGCGCTCTGCCGGTTCCTCGGTCTCACGCCGAGGCCCGCCTCGGCCGATCCCGTGCACGAGGGCGTGCCGGCGACGCTCGATCCCGAACTGCGCGGGCGCGCGCTCGCGCGCCTCGCCCCGCAATACGACGTGGTCGCGGCCCGGATGGGCCGCCTTCCCGCCGCCTGGGAAGCCAATCTCGAGAGGTCATAGGATGGACGGCCAGTTCGACGACGCGCTCACCGGCGAGCAGCGCATCCGCAACTTCAACATCAATT
>CAZPCU010000488.1:0-1999 GCA_964585075.1 uncultured Rhodobacterales bacterium | reverse complement strand
GGGTGGCCGATCTCAGGTCGGTGCGCTTCATGGACTGGATGAACACGAACGGCTCGCCAGTCGCAGGGTGGGAAGACCGCCCGCGCCCCGAGGATGCCACCTGGGCCGCGCGGGGCGTTCCGCTCGAAGTGATGATCCAGCTCGCCAACGAGATCGGCGCGGACCCATGGTTCAACATCCCCCATCTCGCCGACGACGACCATGTGCGCCGCTTCGCCGAACAGGTGCGCGACACGCTCGATCCCCGTCTCGTGGCCTACGCGGAATATTCCAACGAACTCTGGAACCGCATCTTCCCGCAGGCGGTGTGGATCGCCGAGGAAGCGGAGGCGCGCTGGGGCGAGACGCCCGACGGATGGGTGCAGATGGCCGGGCTCCGCGCGGCCGAGGTGGCCGACATCTGGCGCGAGGTCTACGGGCCCGACGCGGCGGAGCGCCTGCGCACCGTGATCGCGACCCACACGGGCTGGCCCGGCCTCGAGGAGGCGCTCCTGGAGGCGCCGCGCGGCGTGGCCGAGGGCGCGCGCCGGCCGGTCGAGAGCTTCGACGCCTATGCCGTCACCGGCTATTTCGGCTTCGAGATGGGCGGCGAGGACTGGGCCCCCCGCATCAGGGGATGGCTCGAAAGGGGCGGCTACGATCTTGCCGCCGAGAAGGTGGCCGAAGGTCTGCGCGAAGGCTCGCTCGGCGCGCTCGGCCGGGAGATCTGGCCTTACCACGCCGCCGTGGCCGAACGGCACGGGCTGGACCTCGTGATGTACGAGGGCGGAACCCATGTGGCGGGCCATGGTCCGCACACGGAGGACGAGGCGCTCACCGATTTCTACACCGCCTTCAACTACGGCCCCCGCATGGCCGGGCTCTACGAAACGCTTCTGGCGGACTGGCGCGCGGCGGGGGGCACGCTCTTCAACGCCTTCGTGGACGTGGCCAAGCCCTCTCGCTGGGGCAGCTGGGGGGCGTTGCGCCACCTCGGCGACGCGAACCCGCGCTGGGACGTTCTGATGGCCTACAACGCCGAGGCCCCCGGCTGGGAGGAGCGCGCGCCCGGAACCTTCCTCCACGGCGTGATCCGCCGTGGCGGCGACGGCGCTGACAGGCTGACCGGCACACCGGAGGAGGACACGCTTCTCGGCGGCCCCGGCGACGATGTCCTTGACGGAAAGGGCGGCGCCGACCGTCTTCATGGCGGGCCGGGCAAGGATCGCGCGGTGCTGCCCGGCACAGCGGCGGACTGGCGGATCCTGCGCGGCCCGGACGGCGCCCTCACGGCGGACGGTCCGCGCCATACCGTGCGCCTCGTCTCCGTCGAGGAGATCTCCTTCGCGGAAGAGCCCGAGCTCGTCCTGCTGACGGCGTCGCTCCAGCCCCTGCCCCGCTAGCGCGCGGCCGGGAAAGGCACGATCGCCGGCGCCGGCTCCTCGGCGCGGCCGAGCGCGGTCCGGACCGCCGCGGCGATGTCCGCCGCCGTCATGCCGGCGGCCTCGTACATCTCTTCCGGTTTCGCCTGGTCGATGTAGCGGTCGGGCAGGCAGACATTCCGGATGGCGAGACCGCGATCGAAGGCGCCGTTGCGGGCCAGCGCATGCATCGCGAAGGCCCCGAAACCGCCCATCGCGCCCTGCTCCAGCGTCACCAGCGCGCCGTGATGGCGCGCGAGTTGCAGCAGAAGCGGCTCGTCGAGCGGCTTGGCGAACCGCGCGTCGGCGACGGTCACGGAGATGCCCTCCGCCTCCAGCGCCTCCGCGGCGGCGAGCGCCTCGGCGAGATGCGCGCCGTAGGACAGAATGGCGGCGTCCGCGCCCTCGCGGACGACCCGGCCCCGCCCGATTTCCATTGGCGCGCCCGTCTCGGGCAGGGGCACGCCCACGCCCGCGCCCCGCGGGTAGCGGAAGGCGATGGGCCCCTCGTCGAAGGCCGCGGCGGTCGCCACCATGTGGACGAGCTCGGCCTCGTCCGCGGCGGCCATGAGCGTCATGCCCGGCAGCGCGCCGAGATA
>CAZPCU010000487.1:234-2004 GCA_964585075.1 uncultured Rhodobacterales bacterium | reverse complement strand
TGACCGATTTCTTCGAGCGCTTCGACAAGGAGAAATACGGCTTCGAGGGCGCGCCGCTCCACGATCCCTGCGTCACCGCCTACCTGATCCGGCCCGAGCTCTTCTCGGGTCGCGTGGTGAACGTGGAGATCGAGACCGTCTCGGAGCTCACCATGGGCATGACCGTCGCGGACTGGTGGGGCGTGACGAACCGTTCGCCCAACGCCACCTTCATGGGCGACCTGGACGCCGAGGGCTTCTTCGCCCTTCTCGCCGAGCGGCTGGCGCGGCTATGAGCGCGGCGCTCCATCTCGCCCGGCCCGAGGACCTGGAGCGGGTGCTGCCGCTGGTGGCGGCGATGCATGACGAGGCCGGCATCGCGCAGGACGACGAGACGCGGCGCGCCGCGCTCGCCCCGCTCCTCGAGGGCTCGCCCCACGGCGCCGTCTATCTCATCGGCCCGCAACGCGCGCCCATCGGCTACCTCGTCGTCACCTTCGGCTGGTCGGTGGAGTTCGGCGGCATGGACGGCTTCGTGGACGAGATCTACATCCGCCCCGGCGTGCGCGGGCGCGGCATCGCGTCGGAGGTGCTCGGCGCGATCTGCCGGGCGCTCAAGGCCGCGGGGGTGCGGGCGCTCCACCTCGAGGTGGAGCGGGAGAACGGGGGCGCGCGCCGCCTCTACGGGCGCTGCCGCTTCGAGCCGCGCGAGCGCTACATGCTGATGACCCGGCGGCTCTGAGCCGCGGCCGGCCCGCCGCGCGCCTGGAGGCTCCCCACCACGACGACCATCAGCACCGGGTAGAGCATGATGCCCCCGCCGATGAGCCAGAGCGCGTGGTTGCGCGCGAAGCGCGCCTTGCCGAGCTCCCTGGCCTGGCAGGAGAGGTCGGGCCATGTGCCGGAGACGAAGTCGCCCCGGGTGCAGACGGCCTCCACCCGGCCCTCCTCGTCCACCACAGGCAGGCGGCGGACGCGCTCGTTCGACATGATGCGCAGCCAGTCGGGCACGTCCTCGGTGGCGCAGGACGGGCGCGGCTCGCGGGTCATCACCCCGGCGAGGGGGATGGCGTCCGCGCCGCGGCCCTCGTTCGCCACCCGGCGCATCACGTCGCGCCCGGTCACCACGCCGGCCAGCCGCCGCGCCGCGTGGATCGCCATCACGGAGCCGAAGTTGCGGTCGCACATGGCGGCCGGGGCCTGCCTGACGCTGGCGCGTTCGGGGAAGGTGAGGGGCTTTTGGCTTCGAGCCGAACTCCGGCCGATCCCGGAGCTCCATGCGTGCCTGACCGCGGCCACGGGGCGTGGTGCGTGAAGGCCGAACGGCCCGCCACTCTGGCACGCCCCCCCTCGCGCGCCTAGGTTCGGGGCATGACGCTCTCGATCCCCTTCGACAACAGCTACGCCCGGCTGCCCGGAACCTTCCACGCGCGGCTCGGGCCCGAGCCGGTGCGCGCCCCGCACATGCTGGCCTTCAACCGCCCGCTCGCCGAGGAGCTCGGCATCGCATGGGACGACGCGGAGGAGCTCGCCCGCGTCTTCGCCGGCAACGCGCTGCCCGAGGGCGCCGAGCCCATCGCCCAGCTCTACGCCGGCCACCAGTTCGGCCAGTACAACCCCCAGCTCGGCGACGGGCGGGCGCTGCTTCTCGGCGAGGTTGTGGACCGCGCCGGGCGGCGGCGCGACATCCAGCTCAAGGGCTCGGGGCGCACGCCCTATTCGCGGATGGGCGACGGGCGCGCCTGGCTCGGCCCGGTGCTGCGCGAATACGTCGTCTCGGAGGCGATGCAC
>CAZPCU010000487.1:0-224 GCA_964585075.1 uncultured Rhodobacterales bacterium | reverse complement strand
CGCGCTCGGCATCCCCACCACCCGCGCCCTCGCGGCCGTGGCGACGGGCGAGCCCGTCGTGCGCGAACAGGTGCTTCCGGGCGCGGTGCTGACCCGCGTGGCCTCGAGCCACATCCGCGTCGGAACCTTCCAGGTCTTCGCGGCGCGGCGGGATCTCGATTCGCTCCGCCGCCTCTTCGACTACACCGTGGCGCGCCACTATCCCGAGGCCGCGGACCCGCAGG
>CAZPCU010000486.1:0-2006 GCA_964585075.1 uncultured Rhodobacterales bacterium | reverse complement strand
ATGGGGCTTTCCGAGGACACGTTGGCCGCGCTCTCCTCCCAGCTCTGGGGCTTCTACGGCATGAGCGGGACGGAGGCGGAGCGGCTCGCCGAGATCGGCCTCGACCCGGCGGACCGGCGGCTGCGCCAGACCCTGGAGCTCGTGGACGAGATCCAGGGCTTCCCGCGGCATCTTTCCCAGCACGTGGGCGGCTTCGTCATCACGGAAGGGCGGCTCGACGAGCTCTGCCCGCTCGAGAACGCGGCGATGGAGGACCGCACCGTCATCTGCTGGGACAAGGACGACATCGACGCGCTGGGCATCCTCAAGGTGGACGTGCTCGCGCTCGGGATGCTGACCTGCATCCGCAAGGCGTTCGACCTGATGCGTCAGCATCACGGGGCGGATTACACCCTGGCCACGCTGCCCCAGGAGGACCCGGCCGTCTACGACATGCTCTGCCGGGCGGATTCCGTGGGTCTCTTCCAGGTCGAGTCCCGCGCGCAGATGAACTTCCTGCCGCGGATGCGCCCGCGCTGCTTCTACGACCTGGTGATCCAGGTGGCGATCATCCGGCCCGGCCCGATCCAGGGCGACATGGTGCATCCCTACATCCGCCGCCGGAACGGCGAGGAGCGGGTCGAGTTCCCCTCCGACGCGCTGGGCGAGGTGCTGGGCAAGACGCTGGGCGTGCCGCTTTTCCAGGAGCAGGCGATGCAGATCGCCATCATCGGCGCCAATTTCACGCCGGATGAGGCCGACCGGCTGCGCCGCTCGCTCGCCACCTTCAAGAAGCATGGCAACGTCAGCGAGTTCCGGAGCCGGTTCCTCAAGGGCATGGCGGCGAACGGCTACGACCGGGATTTCGCGGAGCGCTGCTTCTCGCAGATCGAGGGCTTCGGCTCCTACGGCTTCCCCGAAAGCCACGCGGCGAGCTTCGCGCTGCTGGTCTATGCCTCCGCCTGGCTCAAGTGCCATCACCCGGGCCTTTTCGCCTGCGCGCTTCTCAACGCGCAGCCCATGGGGTTCTACGCGCCGGCGCAGATCGTGCGCGACGCGCGCGAGCACGGGGTGGAGGTGCGCCCGGTCTGCATCAACGAGAGCTACTGGGACAACGTGATGGAGCCCGACGGCCGCGGCGGGCTGGCGCTGCGCCTCGGCTTCCGCCAGATCAAGGGGCTGAAGGAGGAGGACGCCGCCTGGATCGCGGCGGCGCGCGGCAACGGCTACCTGACCGTGGAAGACGTCTGGCGCCGCGCCGGGGTGGCGCCCCCGGTGCTCGCCCGGCTGGCCGAGGCGGATGTCTTCGCCGCGCTCGGCCTCTCGCGCCGCGAGGCGCTCTGGGAGGCGCGCGCGCTCCGCGCCCCCGCGCCGCTGCCGCTTTTCGCCGGGGACATGGACGGGGAAGGCATCGCCGAGCCGGCAGCACTCCTGCCGGAGATGACGCTCGGCGAGGAGGTGGTGGAGGATTACGTGGCCATGCGCCTCAGCCTGCGCGCGCACCCGGTGGCGCTGCTGCGCGACCGGCTGACGCCGCCCGCGGCGGGATGAGGCGCCGCGGGCGGCGGCGCCCTCACCCGTCCCGCGGCGGGATGTCGAGCGCCCGCTGCACGGCGGGCCGCGCGAGGAACCGGTCGAGATAGGCCACGGTGCGCGGGTGCTCGTCCCAGCCCACGAGGTCCTTCGCGCCGTAGAAGTCGAGCGCGCGCAGCCAGGGCGCGAGCGCCATGTCGGCGATGGAATACTCCCCCCCGATCCACTCGCGCCCCGCGAGCGCGGTTTCCACCACGCCCAGAAGCCGGCGCGCCTCTGTCACGTAACGCTCGCGCGGGATCGGATCCTTCACCTCGGCGCCCTTGAACTTCACGAAGAAGCCGAGCTGGCCGAAGAGCGGCCCCACGCCGCCCATCTGGAACATGAGCCACTGCAGCACCTCATAGCGCCCGCGCGGCTCGGCCGGCAGGAACTGCCCCGTCTTCTCGGCGAGGTAGACCAGGATGGCCCCCGACTCGAAGAGGCCCATCGGT
>CAZPCU010000485.1:0-2006 GCA_964585075.1 uncultured Rhodobacterales bacterium | reverse complement strand
ATGGTGATGCAGGCCGCGGGCGAGGATCCGACGGCGGTCAACTACATCCCCTACGACGCGGGCGGCGAGGCCATGGCGGGCCTCCTCTCGGGCGAGATCGACGCGCTGTCCACCGGCTTCTCCGAGGCCATCGCGCTGGCCGAACAGGACGAGGTGCGCATCCTGGGCGTGACCGCGCCCGAACGGGTGCCTGCCTACGACACCGCGCCCACCTTCACCGAGCAGGGGATCGAGACCACCTTCATCAACTGGCGCGGCTTCTTCGGGCCGCCGGGCATGTCCGAGGAGGATCGCCAGACCTTCATCGACATGTTCGACGCCATGTACGAGACCGAGTCCTGGGAAGAGGTCCGGGCCCGCAACGGCTGGGTCAACATCTTCAATCCCGGCGAGGAGTTCCGCAGCTTCCTCGAGCAACAGGAGCAGGAGATCGGCGACCTCATGCGCACGCTCGGCTTCCTGTGATCCGGGGTCGCTCTTGAAATAGCGTCCGGGGCGGCGGGACAGATCCCGCCCTCCGCGCGGGGCGGGGTTCCCCCGCCGCCCCGGTCCAGGGCCGCACGCGAAGCGGCCATACGCGGACGCCATCCGAAGGGAGGGGTTGCCATGGCGCTCGATCGATGGATCGCGCTCATCTTCATCGCGTTCTGCTGCATCTACGGCTACGCGGCGTTCTTCACGATGGACCAGCTCCTGCCGCCCTTCATGCAGCGCAACCCGGTCTGGCCCTCGACCTTTCCCAAGGTGCTCGCGGTGCTCGGCATCATCGTCGGCCTGGTCGTGCTTCTCGGGCTGGAGAAGCCGGCGAAGGAGGCCGAGCCCTCGGCCGTCGACATCAACTGGCGGCGCCTGCACGACTACAACCTGGGCCAGGCGCTGATGCTGCTCGGGCTGATGGTCCTCTATGCGCTCGCGCTGCGGCCGGCCGGATTCCTGCTGGCGACGACGCTCTTCCTCGCCGGCGGATCGTTCATCCTCGGCGAACGGCGCTGGATCAGCATGACCCTGACCGCGGTCATCGCCAGCGTGGCGGTCTGGTATCTCGTGCAGGAGGTGCTCGGCATCTTCCTGCGCCCGCTGCCCTTCTTCATGAGGTAAGCCATGCTCGAAGGCATCATGATCGGCCTTTCGGCCGCCTTCTCGATCCAGAACCTCCTGATGGTCGTCGCGGGCTGCCTGGTCGGCACCTTCATCGGGATGCTTCCGGGCCTCGGCCCCATGTCCATCATCGCCATCATGATCCCGGTCGCGATCTCGCTGGGCGACCCTACGGCGGCGCTGATCCTTCTGGCGGGCGTCTATTACGGAGCGATCTTCGGCGGCTCGACCTCCTCGATCCTGCTGAACGCGCCGGGGGTCGCGGGCACGGTCGCGACGAGCTTCGACGGCTACCCGATGGCGCGGAGGGGCGAGGCCGGCAAGGCGCTGACCATCGCCGCCGTGGCGAGTTTCGCGGGCGGCACGATCGGGGCGATCCTGCTGGCCATCTTCGCGCCCGCGCTGTCCTCGGTGGCGCTGCTGTTCCACTCGGCGGAATACTTCGCGCTCATGGTCGTGGGCCTTTCCGCCATCGCGGCCTTCGCCGGCACGGGCCAGGTCTTCAAGGCGCTGATGATGACGATCCTCGGCCTGATCCTCGCCACCGTGGGCGAAGGCGCGCTGTTCAACATGCCGCGCTTCACGATGGGGATGATGGACCTGCAGTCCGGCATCAACTTCATCACCCTCGCGATGGCGATGTTCGCCCTGCCCGAGGCGATCTTCCTCGTCCTCAATCCCGCGCGCTCCAGCCGGGGCAGCCAGACGGGCGGATCGGGCAAGATCACGGGGCTGCGCTTCTCCCGGGCGGAAGGCCGCGCGATGCTCCCCGTGATCGGGCGGCAGTCGGTGCAGGGCTTCTTCATCGGCGTTCTGCCGGGGGCGGGCGCGACCATCGCCTCCTTCCTCGGCTACGCGGTTGAGCGCAACATCGCCAAGGGCGAGGACCAGGCGCAGTTCGGCAAGGG
>CAZPCU010000484.1:0-2016 GCA_964585075.1 uncultured Rhodobacterales bacterium | reverse complement strand
TCCGGTGCACTCCAGCACCACGTCCACCCCGTCCCAGTCGAGCTCGGAGGGATCGTAGGTCGAGAACACCTTGATCGGGCCGCGGCCCACGTCGAGCGTGTCGCCCTCGACCAGGACCTCCTGGCCGAAGCGGCCATGCACGCTGTCGTAGCGCAGCAGATGCGCGTTGGTCTCGATCGGGCCGGTGGCGTTGATCTTCACCACCTCGACGTCGTTGCGCGCCGATTCGACGATATGGGCGAGCGTGCAGCGTCCGATGCGGCCGAAACCGTTGATCCCCAGCGTGACGGTCATGAAGCCCTCCTGAATCGCGATTGCGGGCCTCATAGCCCCGCGGGCGCGGCTCGGCAAAGGAAACCGGCCTTGTCATGCCGCGTGTTAGCGATAAAAGTTGCCCCGCCCCGGGTGGTTGCGCTAACGCGGCGGGGCGGCGGGATCCCCCGCGCCCGAGATCGCCCGGATCCTCGCGGCGGCACGTGGCGATCGACAGAAGGAGCAACGCATGGCCGGCGGTCTTCTCGCACTGCTCGACGACGTGGTGGCGCTGACCAAGGTGGCCGCGGCCTCCCTCGACGACGTGGCGTCGCAGGCGGTCAAGGCCGGCTCCAAGGCGATGGGCGCGGTGATCGACGATGCCGCGGTGACGCCGAAATACATGCGCGGCTTCCATCCCTCGCGCGAGCTTCCGATCGTCTGGCGCATCACCAAGGGCTCGCTGCGCAACAAGCTGCTCATTCTCTTGCCGGCCGGGCTGCTGCTTTCGGCCTTCGCGCCCTGGCTCATCGCCCCGCTTCTCATGCTCGGCGGCTTCTATCTCTGCTTCGAGGGGGCGGAGAAGGTCGTCCACGCCGTCGCGCCCCACGCGGTGGAGCACGCCGCGCGGGCCCACGATACGGTGGATCCCGCCCATCTCGAGGAAGAGAAGGCGAAGGGCGCGATCAAGACGGACTTCATCCTGTCGGCCGAGATCATGACCATCGCGCTCGCGGCGATCCCGGACGGCGCGTTCTGGATGGAAGCGGCCACGCTCGCGCTCATCGCCGTGGGAATCACCGTGCTCGTCTACGGCGCGGTGGCGCTCATCGTGAAGGCCGACGACATGGGCCTCGCCATGGCCACCCACGGCCGGCTGGGCCTGACCCGCGCGGCGGGGCGGGGGATCGTGAAGGGGATGCCGGGCTTTCTCAAGGCGCTCATGGTGGTCGGCACCGCCGCGATGCTCTGGGTGGGCGGCTCCATCGTCGTCCACAGCCTGGAGGAGATGGGCGTGGCCGGGCCGGCGCATCTGATCCACGGCATCGCGGCCGGCGCGGCGCAGCCGCTGCCCGAAGGGATGCACGCCGCCGGCGCGTGGGGGGTCACCGCGCTGATCGACGGCGTTCTGGGGCTCTGCATCGGCCTCGCGCTCATCCCCGTCGTGGCGCGCGTCGTCGAGCCCCTCTTCGGGCTTTTCGGCGGCGCCAGGACCGGGGAGTGACGCTCAGAGCAGCGCCTTCGCGCGTTCCGCCACCGCCTCGGCCGTGATACCGAATTCCTCGAACAGGACCTTCGCGGGCGCCGAGGCGCCGAAGCTGTCCATGCCCACGAAACCGGCCTTCTTCTCGCGCCCGCGCTCACCGAGGAGCCAGCGATCCCATCCCTGCCGGACGCCCGCCTCCACGGCGACGCGCACCGGCCCCGCAGGCAGGACGCGCTTGCGGTAGCCCTCGTCCTGCGCGGCGAAGAGCTCCATGCAGGGCATGGACACCACGCGGGTGCCGATGCCCTCGTCCTGCAAGAGGTCCCGCGCGGCCAGCGTCACGTGAACCTCCGAGCCGGTGGCGATCAGGATCGCCTGGCGCTTGCCCTCCGCCTCGGCCAGCACGTAGGCGCCCTGCGACACGAGGTTCCGCGTCTTGTGCTCGAGCCGCACGGCCGGAAGCCCCTGGCGCGACAGGGCGAGCACGGAGGGCGTGGCCTCCCGCGTCAGCGCGATTTCCCAGGCCTCGGCGGTTTCCACGAGGTCGGCGGGGCGGA
>CAZPCU010000483.1:1631-2020 GCA_964585075.1 uncultured Rhodobacterales bacterium | reverse complement strand
GGATGTTTCCGAGCACGTCGGGCTTGTAGCCTTGGCTGCGCATGATGCCGTATTGCTGAAGGAAGGTGATCACGTTGTTCGCGATCCAGTAGAGCACGAGGCCGCTGGCGAAACTGCCCAGCATGAACATGAAGACCCAGGGCAGCCAGGCGAAGATCATCTTCTGGGTGGGGTCCGTCGGCGCAGGGTTGAGCTTCTGCTGGAGCCACATGGACACCCCGAGCAGGATGGGCAGGATGCCGATGAAGACCAGCGCGAGAAGGGAGCTGGGTTCCGGCGCGCCCCAGGGCAGAAGGCCGAAGAGGTTCAAGATCGAGGTCGGATCGGGCGCGGACAGATCCTGGAAGGGGCCGAACCAGGGGGCGTGGCGCAGCTCGATCGTGACGAAG
>CAZPCU010000483.1:0-1621 GCA_964585075.1 uncultured Rhodobacterales bacterium | reverse complement strand
TGGGCAGACAGCCGCCCAGCGGGTTCACCTTCTCCTTCTTGTAGAGCTCCATCATTTCCTGCTGGAACTTCTGCCGGTCCTCGCCGGAGCGTTCCTTGATCTTCTCCATTTCCGGCTGAAGCTCCTTCATCTTCGCCATGGAGACGTAGGACTTGTAGGCGAGCGGGAGCAGCAGGAGCTTGATGACGAGGGTCAGGCCGATGATGGCCCAGCCCATGTTGCCGATGAGCAGATTGACCTCGTGCAGAAGCCAGAAGATCGGCTTCGTCAGGAAGAAGAACCAGCCCCAGTCGATTGAATCGATGAAGCGGTCCACGCCGCCGCGCTGGTAGTCGCGGATGGTCTCCCACTCCTTGGCGCCGGCGAAGAGGCGTGTGGTGCGGCTCGCCGTCTGGCCGGGGCCGAGCCGCTCGGTCGGCAGAACGGCTTCGGTCTGGAAGATGTCGCGGGCGTCGTCGTATTTCGCGGTCGCCTTGAACGGGCTGCCCGGCTCGGGGATCAGCGTCGTCATCCAGTAGTGGTCGGTGAAGCCGATCCAGCCGTTCTCCTCGACCTGGAGCACCTCGGCCCGCGCGGCCTCCCGCGGGTCGAAGTCGAAATCCTCCATGTCGCCGTAGCCTATCTCCGAGAGCTCGCCGTCCGTCATGGCGATGGCGCCCTCGTGGAGGATGAAGAAGTTCTTGAGGTTCTCCGGCCTGCCGTGGCGGGCGAGGATGCCGTAGGGCGCGAGGGTCACCGTGTCGGCGCCGTCGTTCGTCACCGACTGGCTCACGGTGAACATGAAGTCGTCGTCCACCGAGATCTCGCGGGTGAAGACGAGGCCGCTGCCGTTCTCCCAGCGCAGCGTCAGGGGGCTGCCGGGCGCGAGGCGCTCCCCGGAGACGAGCTCCCAGAGCGTGTTGGCGCCGGGCACGTCCTCGAGGCCGAGCCCGCTGCCGGGCGCCCAGCCGTAGAGCGCGTAATGGGCCTGCGGGCGTCCCACGGGCGTGAGCAGATCGACGATCGGGGAGTCGGGTTCGGCGGTCTCGCGATAGTCCTTGAGCGCCAGCGTGTCGATCCGCCCGCCCTGCAGCGAGATCGATCCGCGGAGGCGGGGCGTGTCCAACGGAACGCGCGGCGCGTCCGCGGCGCTTCGGGCCGCGCCCTGGCCGGTGCCGTCCGCCGGCGGGGCTGTGGGGGCTTCGGCCGGGGACGTGGCGACCGGCGCGGCGGGCGCGGGCGTCTCGGTGGAGGTGGCCTCGGTCGCGGTGCGCGGCGCGGAGGGCTCTTCCGGCGGCGGGAACAGCAGGAACCAGATCAGGATCACGCCGAAGCTGAGCGCGGTCGCGAGGATGAGGTTCTTGTTCTGATCGTCCATGAAAGAGCGGCCCCGGAAGCGTCTGATGCAGTGCAGGGTTCAACAGACCATGGGCCGAAAGGTCAAGGTGAATCGGGACGGCGCGGCAGGAGGGCGCCGGCGGGGCGTGCGTTCGCCGCGCCGGCCGCGCGGCCGCCGGCTTCGCGGCCCGCCCGTGGCGGCGCCTCAGCCCGCGCCGGCCAGGCGGCGGCGCAGCGCGGCGGGATCGAGCCCGCGGACCAGGAGGGTCTTCTCGGGACGGGTCGGGCCGGCCACAAGCTCGAC
>CAZPCU010000482.1:848-2022 GCA_964585075.1 uncultured Rhodobacterales bacterium | reverse complement strand
CTTGGAGATCGCGCCCGAGATGAAGCTCTGCGCCGCCGCCATCATGTGGATGTGGCTTTCGACCGAGAGGAAGCGCTTGCCCTTCTTGCCGCAGGGGTTGGCGCAGTCGAAGACCGGGTAGTACTCTTCCTTGAGGTGCGGTGCGCCTTCGAGCGTCATCGTCCCGCAGACGTGATCGTTCGCCGCCTCGATCTCGGCCCGGGTGAAGCCCAGGTGCCGCAGCAGGTCGAAGGAGGGATCGTTGAGCTTCTCGGCCGGGATGCCGAGCCTCTCGCGGCAGAACTCCTCGCCGAGGGTCCACTGGTTGAAGACGAAGCGGACGTCGAAGGCCTGCCCGAGCGCCGCCTCGACACGCGCCAGCGCGGCGTCGTCGAAGCCCTTGTCGCGCAGCGTGGCCGGGTTGATCGCCGGCGCCTGCCCGACGGAGCCGTGGCCCACCGCGTAGGCGACGATCTCCTCGATCTCCGCCGAGGAATAGCCGAGCTTCTCGAGCGCCGCGGGCACCGAGCGGTTGATGATCTTGAAGTAGCCGCCGCCTGCCAGCTTCTTGAACTTCACCAGCGCGAAGTCGGGCTCGATGCCGGTGGTGTCACAGTCCATGACGAGGCCGATCGTCCCGGTGGGCGCGATCACGGTCGCCTGCGCGTTGCGGTAGCCGTGCTTCTCGCCGAGCGACAGCGCCTCGTCCCAGGCCGCCATGGCGAGTTCCACCAGCCGCGCGTCGGGGCAGTTCCGGTGGTCGAGCGGCACGGGCTTCACCGCCAGCTCCTCGTAGCCGTGCCCGTTGCCGTGCGCCGCGTTGCGGTGGTTGCGGATCACCCGCAGCATGTGGTCGCGGTTGCGATCGTAGCCCGAGAAGGGCCCGAGCTCGCCCGCGATCTCCGCCGAGGTCGCGTAGGCCACGCCCGTCATGATCGCGGTGAGCGCGCCGCAAAGCGCCCTGCCCTCGTCCGAGTCGTAGCCGTAGCCCATCTGCATGAGCAGCCCGCCGATGTTGGCGTAGCCGAGGCCGAGCGTCCGGAAGTCGTAGGAGAGCTGCGCGATCTCCTTCGACGGGAACTGCGCCATCATCACGCTGATCTCGAGCGTGAGGGTCCAGAGCCGCGTGGCATGGATGTAGTCGTCGGCCTGGAACGCGCCGTCCTCGAAGAAGCTCAGCAGGTTCATCGACGCC
>CAZPCU010000482.1:0-838 GCA_964585075.1 uncultured Rhodobacterales bacterium | reverse complement strand
GATCGGCGCAGGCCCAGGCGGCGTGGCCGATCTGTTCCCAGAGCTCGCGGGCCTTGACGGTCTTCGCCACCTCGCCGTCCGTGCGGCGGTAGAGCTCCCAGTCCGCGTCGTCGCGCACGGCCTGCAGGAAGGCGTCGGTCACGCGGACCGAGTTGTTGGAGTTCTGGCCCGAGACGCTGGCGTAAGCCTCGCTGTCCCAGTCGGTGTCGTAGGTCGGGAACTCGATCGAGGTGTAGCCCTGCCGCGCGTAGTCGAGCACGCGCTTCACGTAGGTCTCGGGGATCCGGTTCCGCTTGGCCGCGCGGATCGCGGCCTTGAGCTGGGCGTTCTTCGCCGGGTCCACCGCGTCCTCGGCCGCGCCGTCCCAGGCGCCGATCGCGGCGAAGATGTCGTTGAGCCGCGCCTCGTGCATCTTCGAGCCGGCGACGATGGAGGCGACCTTCTGCTCCTCGATCACCTTCCAGTTGATGAACTCCTCGATGTCGGGGTGATCCATGTCGCAGATCACCATCTTCGCGGCGCGCCGGGTGGTGCCGCCCGACTTGATCGCGCCGGCCGCGCGGTCGCCGATCTTCAGGAAGCCCATCAGGCCCGAGGACTTGCCGCCACCCGAAAGCTTCTCGCCCTCGCCGCGCAGCGACGAGAAGTTCGTGCCGGTGCCCGAGCCGTACTTGAAGAGCCGTGCCTCGCGGACCCACAGATCCATGATGCCGCCCTCGTTCACCAGATCGTCCTGCACGGACTGGATGAAGCAGGCATGCGGCTGCGGGTGCTCGTAGGCCGATTGCGACTGGGTCAGCTTGCCGGTCTTGTAGTCGACGTAGAAATGGCCCTGCCC
>CAZPCU010000481.1:0-2026 GCA_964585075.1 uncultured Rhodobacterales bacterium | reverse complement strand
CCTGTCGGGCTTCACCTCCAAGGTCGCGGGCACCGAGCGCGGCGTGACCGAGCCGGAACCCACCTTCTCCACCTGCTTCGGCGCGCCCTTCATGCCGCGCCGCCCCGAGGTCTACGGCAACCTCCTGCGCGAGAAGATCGCGCGGCACGGCGCGACCTGCTGGCTGGTCAACACCGGCTGGACGGGCGGCGCCTACGGCACCGGCTCGCGGATGCCGATCAAGGCGACCCGGGCGCTTCTGTCCGCGGCGCTCGATGGTTCGCTGTCCGAGGCCGAGTTCCGCAAGGATCCGAATTTCGGCTTCGACGTCCCGGTCGAGGTGCCCGGCGTGGCCGAGGTGCTGCTCGACCCGCGCCGGACCTGGGACGACCCGGACGCCTACGACGCCCAGGCGCGCAAGCTCGTGCAGATGTTCGCGGACAACTTCGAGCAGTATGTCCCCTTCATCGACGAGGACGTGAAGGCGGCCGCGCTCGGCTGAGCCCCACCGCCCGCGCTCGGGCAGGGCTCAGCCCGTGAGCCCGCGCCGGACGAGGTTCAGGCCCGCCACCAGAAGCACCACCAGCGTCGCCTTGCGGAAGGCGGCCTGATCTATCCCGTCGTGCCAGCGGAAGCCGAGGCTCATGCCCAGAAGCGCGGGCAGCACGAGGACGGCCGAGAAGGGCGCGGTGGCCGCGTTCAGCACGCCCGACCCCATGTGGGACAGCGTGAGCGCCACCGCCCCCATCCCGTAGATCACGCCCTGGATCCGCACCTGCTCGGCCTTCGGCGTGTCGAGCGCGGTGAGATAGGCCACCACGGGCGGGCCCCAGACCCCCGAAAGCCCGCCGAAGAACCCCGCCACCGCGGCGAGAGCGGCCTCGATCCGCGGGTTCGCCGCCGCGAGGCGAAGGGGCGCGCCGAAAAGCTGCCAGACCGCGAATCCGGTGATCGGAACGCCGATCAGCAGCAGAAGCGCCCCGCCCGGCAGCACCCGCACGAGCTGCGCGCTCATGACCAGCATCGCGCCCCCCACCGCGAGGAAAAGCCGGAAGCGGCGCAGCGACTCCCAGGCCGCCCGCCAGCCCTGGCGAAGCGCCTGCACGCCGTTCGTCACGAGCGTGGGCAGGATGAGGCCGGCCAGCGCCAGCTCGGGCGCAAGGAAGCTGCCGAGCCCCGAGATCAGGATCATCGGCATGGCGAATCCCACGAGGCCCTTCACCGCGCCGGCCAGCATGGCGATCGCCGCGGCCAGCGCTAGTTGAGCCGGATCGATGAAGGAAAACGCGCTCATGCCCGCGCCTTAGCACGGGGCGCGGCGCTCCGCCGCAGGAAAAGCCCGGCGCAACAATCGGTCGAATGGCCGCAGGTGGGGGCATTTTTGTTGCGCTGCAGGTGCGAAGGGACTAGGAGACCGCAATGCAGGACAAGGATGTGATTCATGGCCCATGACGGACAGGACCTGACCGCCGCGACCGACGCGATCCTCCCCGGCCTTCTGGGCCTGACGGCCGCCGCCGTAGCCCCGGCCGAGGCGATCCTTCAGACGGCGAAGGAACGCCTCCGCGCTCAGGTCAGCGAGGACGGCCGGGTTTCGGGGCGCCTGGTGGAAGAAAACCAGACCGCCGCGCACGGGCTCGCCTGGCTCGCCACCTATGTCGAGGCGCTCCGCCAGATGCAGGCCTGGGCCGGGAAGCTGAACGGCGAGGGCCGCTTCGGCGAAACCGAGCAGCTGATCCTGCAGATCGCCTTCGGCGAATACCTCTGGCAGATCTACGGCGGCATCCCCATGAGCCAGGGCGAGATCCTGCGGCTTCAGGACATCGGCCTCTCGCAGGATGACATGCGCGCGCTGATGGCCCCCGAGGTCATGACGCTGACCCAGCAGGGCAACACCCAGGCCGCGCGCACCCGCCTCGTGGAGCTCATGCAGGAGCGCGCGGCCGAGATCACGGTGGGCGCCACCGGGCTCGACGAAGAGCTCGAGATGATCCGCGAGCAGTTCCGCCGCTATGCCGTGGACAGGATCGAGCCCCACGCCCATGAA
>CAZPCU010000480.1:0-2031 GCA_964585075.1 uncultured Rhodobacterales bacterium | reverse complement strand
GGAACGGGGTGTCGCCCGGCGACTCGATGCGCACCTTGCGCATCATCTGGCGCACGATGATCTCGATGTGCTTGTCGTTGATCGTCACGTTCTGGCTGCGGTACACCGCCTGGATCTCGGCGAGCAGGTACTGGTAGAGCGCCTCCTCGCCCTTGATGCGGAGAATGTCCTGCGGGACAAGCGGACCATCGACGAGCGGGTCGCCCGCCTCGATGTGGTCGCCCGCATGGACCAGGAGCTGCTTGTCCTGCGGGACGTGGTGCTCCTTGACCATGCCGCCCTCGCCCTTGATGAGGATCGTCATCTTGCCGCGACGCTTGTCGCTCTGAATCTCAACCTCGCCGGAGATCTCCGCCATGACAGCCGGCTCCTTGGGCTTCCGCGCCTCGAAAATCTCCGTGACGCGCGGCAGTCCACCGGTGATGTCCTGCGTGCCGCCCATCGCCCGCGGCTGGCGGGCGACAAGCATGCCCGGCACGATTTCCTGTCCTTCGGTGACCTCGATCCGCGCCTTGGCCGGCAGGTAGTGGTAATCGAGCACTTTGCCCTCGCGGGTCTCGATGATGACCTGCGGGTGTTTCTCGCCCTTGTGCTCGATGACGATGTAGCGGGCGCCTTCGCGCTCCTGCTCGAGGCGGACGGTCTCGCCCTCCGTGATGTCGTGGAACCGCACAAGGCCGCCCTTCTCGGCCAGGATCGGCGTCAGGTGTGGGTCCCACATGGCCAACTGCGTCCGCGTCGGCGCTTCCTGGCCCGCCTTGACCATGATCTCGGCACCGTACGGAACGCGGTAGCGCTCAAGCTCCCGCCCCTTCGCGTCGAAGATCGCGATCTCCCCGTTGCGCTTCAGGGCGACCATGCGGCCGGGCGCGTCGTCCCGCGGTGGGACGTCGACTGCGTTGAGGTTGTGGAACACGACGATGCCCGGTTGGACGTTCCGCAGCTCGTTCTCGACGACGGCGCGGGTCGCGACGCCGCCGGTATGGAACGTCCGCATCGTCAACTGCGTGCCCGGCTCGCCGATCGACTGGGCCGCGATGATGCCGACAGCCATACCCTCCTCGACAAGGCCGTTGGTGGCCATGTCCAGGCCGTAGCAGTTCGCACAGACGCCCAGGGGGCTCTCGCAAGTCAGCGGGCTCCGCACCCGGATCGTGTCCAGGCCGAGTTCCTCGATCTTGGCGGCGATCTCGACGGTGATGACCTGATTCTCGGCGACGATGAGCTGGTCGGTGATCGGGTTGCGGATCGCATCGCGCGCGACACGCCCCACGATCGAGTCGCGCAAGGGGACGGCGACCTCCTCGCCCTTGTAGATCGCGCCCTTCGTGACGCCCTGGATCGTGCCGCAGTCAGCCATGTTGACGATGACGTTCTGCGCAACGTCCGCCAGCTTCCGCGTCAAGTAGCCCGAATCCGCCGTCTTCAGGGCGGTGTCGGCCAACCCCTTCCGCGCCCCGTGCGTCGAGCTGAAATACTCGAGCACCGTCAGCCCTTCGCGGAAATTACTCTTGATCGGCGTCTCGATAATCTCGCCCGACGGCTTGGCCATGAGGGCGCGCATCCCCGCCAGCTGGCGGATCTGGTCGACCGAACCGCGCGCGCCCGAGTCGCTCATCAGGTAAATCGGGTTGAGGTAGAACCGCCCTTTCTTGCTCAATGGCGGAAGGTAGTCGCCGTTTTCGTCGCGCAGGTCGTTCTTGAGCTCCTTCATCATCTCCTTGGTGACCTGCTCGCGGGCGTGGACCCACACGTCGATGAGCTTGTTGTGACGCTCCATCGGCGTGATGACGCCGTGCTTGTATTCGCGCTCGGTGCGATCGACGACCTTCTGGGCGGCGTCGATGATCTTGGCCTTGGCGGCCGGGATGCGCAGATCGCGCACGCCAATCGACAGACCGGCCAGCGTGCTCCGCTTGAACCCGATCTCCTTGATGTCATCGAGCAGGTCGATCGTCGCCCCCCGGCCGAGCCGGTGGTAGCAATCGGCGATCACCCGGCCCGCGCCCTTCTGGTGGAGCGGATAGTTGT
>CAZPCU010000479.1:0-2034 GCA_964585075.1 uncultured Rhodobacterales bacterium | reverse complement strand
CGGTGCTCGTGCGCAATCCCGACCACCAGTGGTGGGGCACCGAGGTTTATGGCGGGCCCTTCCTCGACCGGATCGAGTTCATCGACTTCGGCACCGACCCGGCGTCCTGGCTCGCCGCGGCGGAGTCCGAGGAGGTGGACGTGCTCTATGAATCGGTGGGCGAGTTCATCGAGATCCTCGACGCGATCGGCTGGACCAAGTCCGATGCGGTGACGGCCAACACCATCACCATCCGGCCCAACCAGCTGGCCGAGGTGGACGGCGTCGTGCCCTACGCCGACGCCCGGGTGCGCCGCGCCCTTGCGCTTGCCGTGGACAACGCGGTCTGCCTCGAGCTCGGCTATGCGGGTCTCGGCACCGTGGCGGAGAACCATCACGTCTGCCCGATCCACCCGGAATACGCCGATATCGGCCCGGCGCCCTACGATCCCGAGCAGGCCGTGGCGCTCATGGAGGAGGCCGGGATGGCCGACTTCGAGCACGAGCTCATCTCGATCGACGACGACTGGCGCAAGAACACCACCGACGCGGTGGCCGCCCAGCTGCGCGACGCCGGGATCAAGGTGCGGCGCACCGTGCTGCCCGGGTCCACCTTCTGGAACGACTGGGCGCAGTATCCGTTCAGCTCCACGAACTGGAACATGCGTCCGCTGGGCGTGCAGGTGCTCGCGCTGGCCTACCGCTCGGGCGAGGCCTGGAACGAGTCGGGCTACGCGAACCCCGATTTCGACGCCAAGCTGGCCGAGGCCATGTCGATCGCCGACGCGGACCAGCGCCGCGAGGTGATGGCCGAGGTCGAGCAGATGCTGCGCGACGACGGCGTGATCATCCAGCCCTACTGGCGCTCGATCTACCGCCATTACACCGACAACGTGGTGGGCGCCGAGATGCACCCCACCTTCGAGGTTCACAGCTACAAGCTGGGTCTGGCCGCCTGAGGCCGGGCCTTCGGGCCGCGCCCCCGCCGGGCGCGGCCCGCGCTCTTTCGCAGCGCGCGCCGCGCGCGCTCAACAAGAATGACCGAGACGGGCCGGCACAAGGCCCGCGAAGGTCCGACCGACAGGGGCTTGGATGGGACTGTTCTTCCTGAGGCGGCTGGGGGTGATGATCCTCACCGCGCTTTGCCTGACCTTCATCGTCTTCTTCCTGACGAACCTCTACCCGAATCTCGAGAAGCTGGCGAAGACCCAGGGCAACATGCGGATGACCGACGCCGAGGTCACGCAGTGGCTGGACAACCGCGGCTATCTCGCGCCCGTGCCGGTGAAATACGCCCAGTGGCTGGGCGTGGCGCCGGGCTGGACGCGGGAGTTCACCGAGGACGGGGAGACGGTCATCCGCGGGCGGTGCCTGGACGGGAGCGCGACGCCCGAGGAGGCCGCCGAGGCCCCGCGCTTCTGTGGCGTGCTGCAGGGCGACTGGGGCTATTCCACCGTCTTCCGCGACGAGGTGGCGGGCATCATCGGCGAACGGCTCGGCCTCACCGGGAGGCTCATGCTCTGGGTGATGATCCTCATGGTGCCCTCGGCCCTGTTGCTGGGCGTGCTGGCGGGGATGCGCGAGGGCTCGCGCACCGACAGGACGCTTTCCACCTTCGCCATCACCACGACGGCCACGCCGGAATACGTCTCGGGCGTCATCCTGATCGCGGTCTTCGCCTCCTCGGCGGTGGGGCTCAAATGGTTCAAGGGCACCGCGACCTCCGCGATGGAAAATCCGACCTTCGAGAACTTCTTCCTGCCGGTGCTGACCATCGCGCTCTACGGCATGGGCTACATCGCACGGATGACGCGGGCCTCCATGGCCGAGGTGATGACGGCGCAATACATCCGCACGGCGCGGCTCAAGGGCGTCTCGTTCCCGAACATCGTGGTGAAACACGCGCTCCGGAACGCGCTCATCGCGCCCTTCACCGTCATCATGCTGCAGTTCCCGTGGCTCCTGAACGGCGTGGTCATCGTCGAGACCCTGTTCAACTACAAGGGTTTCGGCTGGACGCTGGTGCAGGCGGCGGGCAACAACGACATCGAGCTG
>CAZPCU010000478.1:0-2036 GCA_964585075.1 uncultured Rhodobacterales bacterium | reverse complement strand
CGCCCATGATCACGCCGTAGACCTCGAGCGAGGACATGGCGAAGACATAGAGGATCGCCACGTTGATGTCGGCGAGCACCCAGCCCTCGTTGAAGGGAATCACCGCCCAGGCGATCACTGCGAGCACGAAGCTCGTCATCGGTGCGAGGATGAAGACCGGGCGGTCGGCCCCGGCGGGCACGACCACCTCCTTCAGCACGTATTTCGCCGCGTCCGCCACCGTCTGGAGCAGGCCGAAGGCCCCCACGACGTTCGGCCCCCTCCGCATCTGCACGGCCGCCCAGACCTTCCGGTCCGCGTAGACCAGGAAGAGGAGCGAGACCATCACGAAGGCCAGCACCGAAAGGCACTGCGCGACGATGATGAGGCCGGTGCCGAGAGGGGTGGAAAAGAAGTCTTCCATCAGGTCCTCATACCATCGGTATTCCACGTTCGGCGCAGGCGGCGGCCTCGACCTCGGCGTCGATGGTGCGAAGGCCCTCCGGACGGCTCGCCGAGATGGTGTAAACCGCATCTGCGCGCCAGAGGCCACCCTCTTTGGCGACTTTCGTGCGCAGATGGCGCAGGAACCTCTGCGTCCGCGAGAGCGCATCGAGCGCCGCCGCGCAGCGCGCGTAGCCCTCGATCTCCTCCAGCGTGGCCTCGGCGCCCATGGTGACGTCCACGCGCACGAGATCGAGATCGAGGAGCCGCGTCTCGACGCCGAGATAGTCGGGCGCCGCCCTGTCCACGGCCTCGGCGGCGGAGGCCGGCGGGCGCTCGGCGGCGCACCCCGCCAGCGCCAGGGCGGCGGAGGCTATGGCGGCGCCGCCGCGCATGTCACTCCGCCGCGAGGCGGTCGGCGGCGCGGGCAAGGGCGCGGCGCGAAAGCTCGGCCATGAGTTCGCTCGCCCGCGCGATCGGGTTGGTGAGCCAGAAATCCTCGACCGCGAGGCCGAAATCCCCCTCCCCCAAGGCGCCGGGCGGCAGCGGCTCCCAGGCGTTCCCGGGCACCTCGTCGATCCGCGCGAGCTGCGGCGCGGCCGCCACGAGCTTCTGGCGGAGCTGGGGCAGGCTGTCGTAGGGCAGCGTCGCGCCCAGCTTCTCGGAGACCGCGCGCAGGATCGCCCAGTTCTCCTTCCCCTCGCCCGGCGGGAAGGAGGCGCGGAGCGCGAGCTGCGGCCGCCCCTCCGTGTTGACGAAGAGCCCCTGCTCCTCGGTGTAGGCCGCGCCCGGCAGGATCACGTCGGCACGGTGCGCGCCCCGGTCGCCGTGGCTGCCCTGGTAGATGACGAAGGGGCCCTCGGGAATGTCGATCTCGTCGGCGCCGAGGTTCCAGATCACGTCCGCCTGCAGCGCCGCGTCGATCCCGCCCTCGCAGGTGGCCCCGGCGTCCATCGCGCCGACGCGCCCCGCGGCCGTGTGGAGCACGAGGAAACCCGAGCCCGTCTTGTCGGCGAGCTGCATCGCGGCGGCGAGCACCGCGGCGCCGTCGTCGCCGCGGAGCGCGGCCTGCCCCACGATCACCACGCTCTCCTCTTCGGAGAGATCGGCGGGCGGCGCGTCCACGAGCCGCGCCAGCGCCTCCCGCCCGGTGCCGGCATGGGCGTAGCCGTAGGTGAGGTCTACCGGCTGGCCCACCAGCGTGACCTCGGCCCCCTGCACCCAGGCCTTGCGGATCCGCGCGTTCAGCACCGGCGCCTCCTGCGCGGGATCGCTGCCGATGATCACCACGCGCCGGGCGTGCTCGAGATCCTCCACCGCGGCGGTGCCCACATAGCCCGAGCGGTTCCCGGCTGGCAGCTTCGCGCCGTCGGTGCGGCACTCCACGACGCCGCCCTGCCCCTCGACCAGCTCCTTCAGGGCGAAGGCGGCCTCGACCGGGGCGAGATCGCCCACGAGACCGGCAAGGGAGCCCGCCCCCTTCACCGCCCCGGCGGCGGCCGCGAGCGCCTCGCCCCAGCCCGCGGGCCGGAGCTTGCCGTTCTCGCGGATGTAGGGCCGGTCGAGCCGCTGGCGGCGCAGCCCGTCCCAGACGAACCGCGTCTTGTCCGAGA
>CAZPCU010000477.1:0-2037 GCA_964585075.1 uncultured Rhodobacterales bacterium | reverse complement strand
GGCAAGGCGCGTCCTCGGCCTCGGGCGGGGCGATGTCGGGGGCCTGCATCCCGAGATCGGCGAGCACGTCACCCGCGGCGCGCAACCCGCCGGCGAGACAGGCGTGGGTCGAGAAATCGCCCGCGCAGGCGCCCGCGGGGACGAGCCCCGGGACCGCGCCCTCGGCCGGCACGAAGGCGGCGATGTCGTCGCGCCAGACCGGGCGGCCGTTCATGTGGCAGGTCAGGTGCACGGTGGGGTTCCAGCCTCCCGACATGGCGAGGCAGTCGGCGCGGATGCGCTCGATCCGGCCGTTCTCGAGGCGCAGGGTGACGGACTCGAGCCCGTGCCGGCCGCCGTCGGTGTCGCAGACCGTCGCGCCGGGGAAGACGCGCACGCCGTCGGGCGCACACGCGTCGGTGCGGCTGTCCACCAGCGCGGCCACGTGCAGCCCGGCCGCCTGCACGTCGCGCACGGTGCGGTGGGCGTCGTCGTTGTTGCCGAAGACGACGACGGAGCGGCCCGCCGCGACGCCCCAGCGGTTGAGGTAGGCGCGCACCGCCGAGGCGGTCATGATGCCGGGGCGGTCGTTGTTCGCGAAGGCCACCGGGCGCTCCAGCGCGCCCGCCGCGAGGATCGCGCGCTTCGCCGCGATCCGCCAGAAACACTCCTTCGGCAGCGTCGCCGGCGGGTCGGCGCGGTGGCTCGCCAGCCGTTCGAGGGCGCCGTAGGTGCCCTGGTCGTAGGCGCCGGTCACCGTGGTGCGCGGCATCAGCCGGACATTGTCCATCCCGGCGAGTTCGGCCAGGACCCCGCGCACCCAGCCATGCGCCGGCTGCTCGCCGACCTCTTCGGTCTCGGCGAGGAGGCGGCCGCCCATCTCGGCGTTCTCGTCGGCGAGGATCACGTCCGCGCCCGCGCGGCCCGCGGCGAGCGCCGCCATGAGCCCCGCCGGCCCGGCCCCGATCACCAGCACGTCGCAGAACGCGAAGGCCTTCTCGTAGCGGTCGGGATTGTGCGCGCGCGACAGCGCGCCGAGCCCGGCCGCGCGGCGGATCGCGGGTTCGTAGAGCTTCTCCCAGAAGCTCCGGGGCCACATGAAGGTCTTGTAGTAGAACCCGGCGCCCAGGAAGGGCGCGAAGAGGTCGTTGACGCTGAGCAGATCCCAGGAGAGCGAGGGCCAGCGGTTCTGGCTGCGCACCTCGAGCCCCTCGTGAAGCTCCAGCATCGTGGCGCGCACGTTCGGCTCCGCCTCCGCGCCGGTGCCGACGGTGACGAGGGCGTTGGGCTCCTCGGAACCGGCGGTCAGCACGCCGCGGGGGCGGTGATACTTGAAGCTGCGCCCGACCAGGCGGATCCCGTTCCCGAGCAGCGCCGCCGACAGCGGCTCGCCCGCCCGCCCGCGATAGTCCACCCCGTCGAAACGGAAGGAGACCATGGGCGCGTCCGCGTTGCGTCCGGCTCCGGCGACCCTCATGCCGCGCCCTCCCCGGCGGCCACGTCCCGCGCGAGCGCGACCGAGAAGATCTCGTGCGTGACCGTGTCGCGCTCGACGACGAGCCACGCCGCGCAGCCCGCCTCATGATACCACAGATCACGGGTGCGCCCGGCCGGGTTCTCGCGGTTGTGCAGGTAGTCGTCCCACGCCGCCGCGCCCGCATCAGGCGCGGGCCGGTCGAGGGCGACCGCCGCGCCCTTGTAGGTGAACTCGCGCACGTCGCGCGCCCCGCAGAGGGGACAGTCTATCCGCATCGCCCTGTCGTTCCTTCGCCGCTGGCGGGCGCCATGGCTGCCCGCCCCTGTCCGATTGCCCCGCACCTGAAAACTGGCCGCATCCCGCGCCCCTTCAGTGCAGGTTGTGTTGAGAGCCCGTGCCCTCTTCGTCCATCAGCCCCTGGCCGGTCCGGAACCGGTCCAGCCGGTAGCGCGCCGCCGGCTCGTGGTGCCGGTCCGTCGCGATCAGATGGGCGAAGGAGAAGCCCGAGCCCGGCACCGCCTTGAAGCCGCCGTAGCACCAGCCGCAATTGAGGTAGAGCCCCTGCGTTTCGGTCTTGTCGA
>CAZPCU010000476.1:1025-2039 GCA_964585075.1 uncultured Rhodobacterales bacterium | reverse complement strand
TCCCCGGAGGACGTGATCACGATCTTGCGCAGCATCTGGCGAACGATCACCTCGATGTGCTTGTCGTTGATCTTCACGCCCTGCAGCCGGTAAACGTCCTGCACCTCGTCGATCATGTAGTCGGCCAGCGCCTCGACACCCATGATGGCGAGGATGTCGTGCGGCGCGGGGTTGCCGTCCATGATGTAGTCGCCCTTCTGGACGAAATCGCCCTCCACAACCGGGATGTGCTTGCCCTTGGGCACCATGTATTCCACGGGCTCCAGACTGTCGTCGGCGGGCTCGATGGTGATGCGGCGCTTGTTCTTGTAGTCCTTGCCGAAGCGCACGTAACCGTCGATCTCGGCGATGATCGCGTTGTCCTTCGGACGGCGCGCTTCGAAGAGTTCGGCCACCCGCGGCAGACCGCCGGTGATGTCCTTCGTCTTGGCGCCCTCGCGCGGGATCCGCGCCACCACGTCGCCAGCCTGGATCTTCTGGCCGTCCTCGCAGGACAGGATCGCGTCCACCGACATCGGGTAGGTGACGGGGTTGCCCTGGTCGTTGCGCACGGGTTCGCCGTGCTCGTCCACCAGGATGATCTCGGGCTTGAGATCGTTGCCCCGCGGCGCGGCGCGCCAGTCCATGACGATCTTCTGCGTCATGCCGGTGGCCTCGTCGGTCTCCTCGCGCACGGCGATACCGTTCACGAGGTCATGATGCCGCGCGATGCCGTCCTTCTCGGCGATGATCGGAAGCGTGTAGGGATCCCACTCGAAGAGCTTGTCGCCCCGCTTCACGTCCTGGCCGTCGGTCACGAAGACCTTGGTGCCGTAGCCGATCTTGTGACTCGCCCGCTCCACACCGTTCTCGTCGATGATGGCGATCTGCATGTTCCGGCCCATCACCACCTGATCGCCGGCGGCGTTCTTGAGGAGGTTGGGGTTGCGGAACTCGATCTTGCCGGGCTGCGACGCTTCGAGGAACGACTGCTGGCCGCCCTGGGCGATGCCGCCGATGTGGAAGGTCCGCATC
>CAZPCU010000476.1:784-1015 GCA_964585075.1 uncultured Rhodobacterales bacterium | reverse complement strand
CTGGCCTTCCTCGACGAAGAGCTTGGAGCCGTAGCCGAGCTTGAAGCTCGACCGCTCCTCGCCATGCTCGTCCCTGACCACGAGCTTCATGTTGCGGCCCATGACGAGGGTCTCGCCCGACGAGTTGACGAGCGTCGAGGCGTTCTCGAACGCGACGATCCCGGCCTGGTTGGCTTCCTGGAAGGATTGCTGGCCGCCGGTCGCCACGCCGCCGATGTGGAAGGTCCGCAT
>CAZPCU010000476.1:0-774 GCA_964585075.1 uncultured Rhodobacterales bacterium | reverse complement strand
CGTGAGCTGCGTGCCGGGCTCGCCGATCGACTGGGCGGCGATGATTCCCACCGCCTCGCCGACATTGACCATGGTACCGCGCGCGAGATCGCGCCCGTAGCACATGGCGCAGACGCCCTCCTCGGCCTCGCAGGTGAGCGGGCTGCGGATGCGGGCGCTCTGGATGCTCTCTTCGTCGATGCGGTCGGCCATGCGCTCGTCGATGAGCTCGCCCGCGCGCACGATGAACTCCTCGCCGCCCGGCACGATGATGTCGGCCGCGGCCACGCGGCCGAGCACGCGCTCGCCGAGGGAGGCGACCACTTCGCCGTCGTTCACCGCGGCTTCGGCCATGATGGACCGCTCGGTGCCGCAGTCCTTCGCGCGCACGATGCAGTCCTGCGCCACGTCCACGAGACGCCGCGTCAGGTAGCCCGAGTTCGCGGTCTTGAGCGCGGTGTCGCTGAGGCCCTTCCGCGCGCCGTGGGTGGAGTTGAAGTACTCCAGCACGGTCAGGCCTTCCTTGAAGTTCGAGATGATCGGCGTCTCGATGATCTCGCCCGAGGGCTTGGCCATCAGGCCGCGCATCCCGCCGAGCTGCTTCATCTGCGTGACCGAGCCCCGCGCACCGGAATGCGCCATCATGTAGATGGAGTTGGGCTCGGCCTCGGCGCCGTTCTCGTCCTTGGGGCTGGCGGAGATGGTCGACATCATCGCCTCGGTCACCCGGTCGTTGCACTTCGACCAGGCATCGACCACCTTGTTGTACTTTTCGCCCTGGGTGATCAGGCCGTC
>CAZPCU010000475.1:0-2042 GCA_964585075.1 uncultured Rhodobacterales bacterium | reverse complement strand
ATGGTCGGTGGCCACCACGGAGAGGCTGCCGCTCGCGAGCCCGTTCCAGAGCGAGTCCTGGTGCTTCTTGTTGCGGAAGGGGGGCGACATCACGCGCCGGGCGGCGTGGTCCCAGTCCTTGTCGAAATACTCGCCCTCGTCGAGCGTGAGGTGCTGGATCAGCGGCTCGCCCCAGACGCGCTTGCCCTGCATCCGGGCACGTCGGATGGCCTCGTGCGCCTCCTCGCAGGAGACATGCACGACGTAGAGCGGCACGCCCGCCATGTCGGCGATCATGATGGCGCGGTTGGCGGCCTCGCCCTCCACCGCCGGCGGGCGCGAATAGGCGTGGGCCTCGGGGCCGTTGTTGCCCTCGGCGAGGAACTTCTGCTGGAGATCGGCCACCACGTCTCCGTTCTCCGCGTGGACGAGCGGGATGCCGCCCAGCTCGGCGCAGCGCCGGAAGGAAGCGAAGAGCTCGTCGTCGTTCACCATCAGCGCGCCCTTGTAGGCCATGAAATGCTTGAAGGTGTTGATGCCGCGCTCGGTGGCGTCCTTCATCTCGTCGAAGACCTGCTCGCCCCACCAGGTGATCGCCATGTGGAAGGAATAGTCGCAGTTGGCGCGGGTGGACTTGTTGTCCCACATCCGGATCGCGTCCATCAGGCCCTGGCCGGGCTGGGGCAGCGCGAAATCCACGACCATGGTGGTGCCGCCCGAGAGCGCGGCGCGCGTGCCGCTTTCGAAATCGTCCGTGGAATACGTCCCCATGAAGGGCATCTCGAGATGGGTGTGCGGGTCGATGCCGCCGGGCATGACGTAGCAGCCCGTGGCGTCAAGCACCTCGTCGCCCGAGAGGTTCGGGCCGATCTCGGCGATCCGCCCGTTCTCGACCAGCACGTCGGCGTCGTAGACCAGGTCGGCGGTGACGATGGTGCCGCCCTTGATGACCTTGCTCATGGCGTCCTCTCCCTGTTGTCCTTGCCGGCTCAGACCGAGCCGAAGCAGTCGATGGCGGGGCCGTGCACCCCGATGTCCAGCGGGCCGAAATCGCTTTCCACGCAGAGCGAGAAATACCCCGCCGTCGGCAGATAGATGACCCGGTAGGATCCGTTCGTGCGCGTCACCGACCAGCAGGTCTGTGTGATCCCGCCCGAGAAGTTGACCGTCACGGGCCGGGGCGGGCGGCGATGCGCCCTAAAGGCGGCGAGGGTGCCCGCGCCGGAGGTCGTGGCGCCGTCCCAGGCCGCCTCCTCGGCGTCCAGCATCGCGTCGATGCGCGCGGCCATGGCGGTGTCGGTCACGCGGTCACTCCACGATCTCCGCCGTCTCGAGCACCGCGTGCATCAGCACGTCCGCCCCGGCGCGGGCCCAGTCCTTGCTGATCTCCTCGGCCTCGTTGTGTGAAAGCCCGTCCACGCAGGGGCACATCACCATCGCCGTGGGCGCCACGCGGTTGATCCAGCACGCGTCGTGCCCCGCCCCGGAGACGAGATCGCGGTGAGAGTAGCCGAGCCGCTCGGCGGCGTGGCGCACGGCCTTCACGCAGTCGGGGTCGAATTCCACCGGGTCGAAGCCGCCCACCTTCTCGAATGCGACCTCGAGCCCCATGTCGGCGCCGATCTTCTCGGCGCCGGCCCGGAGCCGCGCCTCCATGTCCCGGATCACGGCGAGTTCGGGAGAGCGGAAATCTACGGTGAAGACCGCCTTGCCCGGGATCACGTTGCGCGAGTTCGGGTAGACGTCGATGTGGCCGGCCGCGCCGACGGCATGGGGCGCGTGGGAGAGCGCGATTTCTTCCACCAGCTCCAGCACCCGCGCCATGCCGAGCCCCGCGTTCCGGCGCATGGGCATCGGGGTCGAGCCGGTGTGCGCGTCCTTGCCGGTGATCGTCACCTGTGTCCAGGAGAGGCCCTGCCCGTGGGTGACGACGCCGATGTCCTTGCCCTCGGCCTCGAGGATCGGGCCCTGCTCGATATGCAGCTCGAAGAAGGCGTGCATCTTGCGCGCGCCCACCTTCTCCTCGCCCTTCCAGCCGATCCTCTCCAGCTCGTCGCCGAAGC
>CAZPCU010000474.1:0-2060 GCA_964585075.1 uncultured Rhodobacterales bacterium | reverse complement strand
CGAGAGCGTCATGTTTTCCTGACCGCCCGCCAGCACGATACCCGAATCGCCCAGCATGATGTGCTGTGCACCCAGCGCGACGGCGCGCAGGCCCGACCCGCAGACCTGGTTGATCCCCCAGGCCGCCGCCTCGATCGGAAAGCCCGCGTTCACATGCGCCTGGCGGGCCGGGTTCTGGCCCTGCGCGGCGGTGAGCACCTGCCCGAGGATCGTCTCCGAGACGTCCTCCTTCGCGACCCCGGCGCGCTCCGCCACCGCCTCGAGCACGACGCGGCCGAGTTCATGGGCGGGCAGGGTGGCGAGAGAGCCGTTGAAGCTGCCCACTGGGGTGCGCGCGGCAGATGCGATTACGACGTTGGTCATGACTGTCCTCCAGTGTCGAGCATTGGGCGGAGTGTCGCCCGCGCCATCGACTCGCGCAACCGCCACTCCCGGTCTTGCGGAGGGTCAATAGAGCATCCTTTCGCATGCCTCAACGGGCGTCGCGGGCGGGGTGCGCGCGCCGTCTCCCGGCGCACCGTCAGCCGGCGCGGCGCATGCCGGTGCGCACCGCCCAGGGCGGCTGCGCGGTTGGCGCGGCGAAGAAGTGGCCCTGCAGGCAGTCCACCCCGATCTCGGCGAGAACGCGAGCGTCCGCGGCCTGCTCGACGCGCTCGGCGACGGTGAACATGTCGAGCTGCCGGGCCAGGTCCACGATGCCTTTCGTGAGCACCTGGTTGTCCGGGTCCCGGTGGATGTCGCGGACATACTGGCCGTCGATCTTCAGGACGTCGAAGGTGAAGGCGCGGAAGTGGCGGAGCACGATGCTCCCCGAGCCGAAATCGTCGAGCGCGAAGGACACGCCGCGAGGCTGCATCTCTGACATGAAGGCGATGACCACCTCGGGCATCAGCATCGCGCCGGCCTCCCCGATCTCGAGAATGAGGCGTTCGCCGATCGCGGGATCGCGCGAGAGCGCCCGCTCCAGCGTGCGGGCCCAGCGACGGTAGCCGATGGATCGCGCCGACATGTTGATCGAGAGGCGCAGGCCGGGTTCCTGCGAAAGCGCGCGCAGCCCCTTTTCCAGGGCGAGGCAGTCCAGCTCGCGGCCCGTCTCCGTCTCTTCCACGGCCGCGATGAACTCGCGCGCCGGGATCACGCGCCCCGTCTCGTCGAGGACGCGCACGAGACCTTCCCAGAAGGCGGTGCGCGACTGGTCCGCCGCGGCGACCACGGGCTGGAAGGCGAGCATCACGTTGCGGTGGCGCACGGCCTCGGCCACCATCTCGAGCGTGCGGCCGTCGCGCGCGGCCACCGCCTCGGCCAGCGGGTTCGACGCGCCCTCCTCGGCGGCGCCGTCGCTCTTCGCCCCCCGGGTCCCCCGTCGCCGCGCCATCGGTCCCTCCATCGCTTGCATCGAGCCGTCGCCGCCCATCTTGCGCAGGGCGGGCTTAACGGTTCCTCTACGCGGGCGGTGCGGCGCGGAGGCGCATCGCGGGGGAGGATGCCATGGACGACCGGTGCGGCTGGGCGGGGTCCGATCCCGTCTACATCGCCTACCACGACGAGGAATGGGGCGTGCCGCTGCGCGACGGTCGCGCGCTCTGGGAACTGCTCGTGCTCGAGGGGTTCCAGGCCGGGCTCAGCTGGATCACGATCCTGAAGAAGCGCCCGGCCTTCCGGGCCGCGTTCCGGGGCTTCCAGCCCGCGCGCATCGCCCGGTGGGGCGAGGCCGACGTGGCGCGGTGCCTTGCCGACCCTGGCATCGTGCGGCACCGCGGAAAGATCGAGGCCGCGATCGCCGGCGCGCGCGCCTGCCTGGAGATCGAGGCGCGCGAGGGCTTCGCCGGTTTCGTCTGGGACAGCGTGGATGGTCGCCCCGTGCAGAACGCCTGGACCCGGCCGGAGGACGTGCCCGCGGCGACGCCGGCGTCGGAGCGGCTGTCCCGCCGGCTGCGCGCCGAGGGATTCCGCTACTGCGGCCCGACCATCGCCTACGCCTTCATGCAGGCCGCCGGTCTCGTGAACGATCACCTGGTCACATGCCCGCGCCACGCGGAGGTGGCGCGCCTCTCCGGTTG
>CAZPCU010000473.1:0-2069 GCA_964585075.1 uncultured Rhodobacterales bacterium | reverse complement strand
CTCGATCGTGACCGACAAGGTGCCCGAGGGCCGGACCTACTGCGCGCTCTGCTCGCGGCTGCGGCGCGGGCACCTCTACCGCATCGCGCGGGAGGAGGGCTGCTCGGCGGTGGTGCTCGGCCATCACCGCGACGACATCCTCGAGACCTTCTTCATGAACCTCTTTCACGGCGGCCGACTCGCCACCATGCCGCCCAAGCTCGTGAACGAGGAGGGCGACCTCTTCGTCTACCGCCCGCTCGCCCATGTCGCAGAGGACGACTGCGCGCGCTTCGCGAAAGCGATGAGCTACCCGATCATCCCCTGCGACCTCTGCGGCAGCCAGGACGGGCTTCAGCGCATGCAGGTGAAGGCCATCCTCGACCAGTGGGAACGCAACAGCCCCGGCCGGCGGCAGGTGATGTTCCGTGCGCTGATGAACGCCCGTCCCTCGCATCTCCTGGATCCGAAGCTGTTCGACTTCGCGGGTCTGGAGCGGCGATCCGGTCGCGACGACGGCTCGGGCGAAGGCGACGCGATTCCCGCCCTGCGTTAACTTCCTGATGACGGGACGCCTCTAGGCTGTGTGCGGCGCGCAGCGTGCGCGCCGGCCAGCCTCGGAGGATCGCGCCATGGCAAAGCGCCCCCGGATCGATCTCGCCACCCTCGCGCAACGCGCCGGGCGCGCGCTGGAGGGTCCGCAATCGCTCGCTTTCGCTCCCGCGCTCGCGCTCGGCGCCTTCTGGCTCGGCGGCGAAAGGGCGCTCGTGGTCCTCGCGCTCGCGCTGCCCGTGCTGTACGTCGCCCTCGGCGCGCTCGCGCGTGCGAAGGACGCGGGGCGCGACCGCCTGACCGGCCTCGCCGACCTGACAGGCTTCCGCGATGCCCTCGACGCCCGCCTCGCCCGCGCCGCCGAGGAGGCGACGGCGACGGCCTGCCTCGTGCTCGAGCTCGACGACTTCGACGAATTCACCGCCCGCCATGGAATCGCAGCGGCGGATGCCGTGCTCCAGGCCATGGCGGACCGGCTGCGCGGCGCGCTTCGGGACGGCGACACCGTCGCGCGCATCGGCGCGGCACGCTTCGCGGTGGGCTGTGCCCCCGCGCGCCGCCTCGATCTCGAGGCCGCGATCCAGCTCGCCGCGCGGCTTCAACGCGCCGTGGAGGAGCCGGTCTCGCTCGACGCCACGGCGGTGTACCTGACCGCCTCCGCCGGTTTCTGTCTCTCCCAGCGCCTTCCCGACCCCACCGCCGAGGCGATGACCGACGCCGCCTGCGCCGCGCTGGGCGAGGCGCGCGCCGCGGGGCCTGCCGGCATCAGGGCCTTCACGCCCGGCATGCCGCGGGGGGCGCGGCGCCGAGAGGCCGGGGCGGAAATCGCGGCGGCGCTCGAAGCCGGCCAGATCATGCCCTGGTTCCAGCCCCAGGTCTGCACGGAGACCGGGCGCGTCAGCGGCTTCGAGGCCCTCGCGCGATGGATCCACCCCGAGCGCGGCGCGGTGCCGACCGCCGACTTCCTCCCCGCGCTCGAGGAGGCGGGCCTCATGGCGCGGCTCGGCGAGACGATGCTCTACCACGCGCTGACCGCCCTGCGCGCCTGGGACCGCTCGGGCCTCGAGGTGCCGCGCGTCAACGTGAACTTCTCCGCCGTCGAGCTTCGCGACCCGCGCCTGCCCGACCGCATCGCCTGGGAGCTCGACCGCTTCGGGCTCGCGCCCTGCCGGCTCGGCGTGGAGGTGCTCGAGACGGTGATCGCCCGCTCCCCCGAGGACGCGACGGCGCGAGGCATCCGTGCCCTGGCGCAGATGGGCTGCGCGGTCGATCTGGACGATTTCGGCACAGGCAACGCCTCGATCACGGCGCTCCGCCGGTTCGCGGTCAGCCGCATCAAGATCGACCGGTCCGTCGTGACGCGCTGCGACCGCGATCCCGAGCAGCAGCGCATGGTCATGGCGATCCTGTCCATGGCCGAGCAGCTCGGCCTCGACACCCTCGCCGAGGGCGTGGAAACTGCCGGGGAGCACGCGATGCTCGCCCAGCTCGGCTGCGGCCACGTGCAGGGCTACGCGATCGCCCGGCCCATGCCCTTC
>CAZPCU010000472.1:702-2072 GCA_964585075.1 uncultured Rhodobacterales bacterium | reverse complement strand
ATCATCGCCGCCGTTCCTCCGTGCACGGGCGAGTGCCGTCAGATCGCGCCGATCCTGTCGCGGTTGGCCTCGATCCAGGCGGCGAACTCCGCCTCGGGAATCCACTCCGCGTTGGTGTCGCTGGCGTAGACGAACGCGTTCCCCACCGGCGCGCCGTTCTTGATCCGCTTCTCGTCGCGGCTCCAGTCGTCGATGGCCGGCAGGATCTTGAAGTGCTCGTCATACTCGCAGGTGTAGGGCGCGTCCTCGCGGCCGACCATCTGCTCGTGGAGCTTTTTGCCCGGGCGGATGCCCACTTTCTCCTGGCGCGCGTCGGTGATCGGTAGAACGCCCCTGTCTCGGATCGACATGAAGAAGGGAATCACCGAGCCCCGCGAGCCCATGACGTTGCCGTAGCGGACCACGGCGAAGCGCGTGTCGTGGCCGCCGGCGTAGGAGTGGTTGCCGGAGACGGAGAGCTTGTCGGAGGCGAGTTTCGAGGCGCCGTAGAGGTTGATCGGGGCTCGACGCCTTGTCGGTGGAGAGCGCCACCACGCGCCGCACGCCCTTGTCGATGGCCGCGTCGATGACGTTCATCGCGCCCACCACGTTGGTGTTGATGCATTCGAACGGGTTGTATTCGGCGGTGGGCACGATCTTCGTGGCCGCGGCGTGCACCACGTAGTCCGCCCCGTCGAACGCCCGGTAGAGCCTGTCGCGGTCGCGCACGTCGTCGATGAAGAAGCGCACGCGGTCTTCGTCCCTGAAGTGCTGCGCCATCTCCCACTGCTTCATCTCGTCGCGCGAGAGGATGATGAGTTTGTGCGGGTTGTAGCCTTCGAGCGTCTGCGGCACGAAAGCGTGCCCGAAGGATCCGGCGCCACCGGTGACGAGGATCGTGGCGTTCTCGAGCATGGCTCCGTCCGTTGCCGCGCACGGGGCCCGCCCGCGCGACGCCCGTTCCTGGACGAAGCCCGCGCGGGAGCCAAGCGCGGACTGCCCGCCGCGCCGGGCGCGACGGGCAGGAGCGCCGCGAGCGATCAGGCCGCGGCGCGCGCCTCGAGCACCCGGGCCATGGTTTCCCCCATCGCGGACGGGTTCGGCGCGACGGTGATGCCCGCCTCGGAGAGGATCTCCACCTTCTCCTGGGCGCTTTCGCCGAAGGCCGAGATGATGGCGCCCGCGTGGCCCATCTTGCGGCCCTTGGGCGCGGAGAGACCGGCGATGTAGGCCACGACGGGCTTCTTCATCCGGTCCTGGACATGGGCCGCGGCCTCCGCCTCCTGCGGGCCGCCGATCTCGCCGATCATCATCACGGCGTCGGTTTCGGGATCGGTCTCGAAGAGTTCGAGGATGTCCGCCGCCTGTCGGCGCTCCAGGTGCACCAGGAT
>CAZPCU010000472.1:0-692 GCA_964585075.1 uncultured Rhodobacterales bacterium | reverse complement strand
GTTGATCGGGTCGCCGCCGATGCCCACGGAGGTCGAGACGCCGATGCCGAGAGCCTGCATCTGGCTTGCAGCCTCGTAGCCGAGCGTGCCCGAGCGGCCGACGATGCCGACGCGCCCCGGCTTGTAGATGTGGGGCGGCATGATCCCCATGAAGCCCTTGCCGGGCGAGATGACGCCCGCGCAATTGGGCCCGATGAGCCGCATCTTGCGCTCGCGCGGGTAGCGGCGGAGGAAGCGCTTCACCTCCATCATGTCCTGCGCGGGGATCCCGTCGGTCACGCAGACGGCGGTCCTGATGCCGGCGTCGGCGGCCTCCATGATCGCGTCGGCGGCGAAGGGGGGCGGCACGAAGACGAGGCTCGCCTCTGCGCCCGTGGCCTCCACCGCGGCGCGCACCGTGTCGAAGACCGGGCGGCCCAGCACCTCGTCGTCGCCCTTGCCGGGCGTGACGCCGGCGACGACGTTCGTGCCGTGGGCGATCATCTCCTCGGCGTGGAAGCGGCCGATGCGGCCGGACATCCCCTGCACCAGGACTTTCGTGGTCTCGTCGATCAGAATGGCCATGGTGCACTCCCTCAGGCGGCTTGCTTGGTGCGGGCGGCGACGGCCTTCTCGGCGGCGTCGGCCAGCGTGTCCGCGGTGACGAGCGGCAGGCCGGACTCGGCGAGGATGCGCCGGCCCTCCTCGACGTT
>CAZPCU010000471.1:0-2074 GCA_964585075.1 uncultured Rhodobacterales bacterium | reverse complement strand
CCTTTGGCCCTTTCTTGCAGGGGTCGGCCCGAATATAACGATCCGCGGCCCACGCTCCCCGGAGTCGCGGGCGCATGGGCAATAGAGCGAGCGGGGTCCCCGGCAGACGATGTTCGGACTGGCGAATCTCACCGGCATGTTCTCCCAGGACATGGCCATCGACCTCGGCACGGCCAACACGCTGGTCTACGTCAAGGGGCGGGGGATCATCCTCTCGGAACCTTCGGTGGTGGCCTATCACGTCAAGGACGGCGTGAAGAAGGTGCTGGCCGTGGGCGAGGACGCGAAGCTGATGCTCGGGCGCACGCCCGGCTCCATCGAGGCGATCCGGCCGATGCGCGAGGGCGTGATCGCCGACTTCGACGTGGCCGAGGAGATGATCAAGCACTTCATCCGCAAGGTGCACAAGCGTTCGACCTTCTCGAAACCCAAGATCATCGTCTGCGTGCCCCACGGCGCCACCCCTGTCGAGAAACGCGCGATCCGCCAGTCGGTCCTGTCCGCCGGCGCGCGCAAGGCCGGCCTCATCGCCGAACCGATCGCGGCGGCCATCGGAGCGGGCATGCCGATCACCGACCCCACCGGCAGCATGGTGGTGGACATCGGCGGCGGCACGACCGAGGTGGCTGTGCTGTCGCTCGGAGACATCGTCTATGCCCGGTCGATCCGCGTCGGCGGCGACAGGATGGACGAAGCGATCGTGAGCTACCTCCGGCGCCAGCAGAACATCCTCGTGGGCGAATCCACCGCGGAGCGCATCAAGACCTCCATCGGCACCGCCCGGATGCCCGACGACGGGCGCGGCGCGTCCATGCAGATCCGCGGCCGCGACCTCCTGAACGGCGTGCCGAAGGAGACGGAGATCAGCCAGGCGCAGGTGGCCGAGGCGCTCGCCGAGCCCGTGCAGCAGATCTGCGAGGCGGTGATGACCGCGCTCGAGGCCACGCCGCCCGATCTCGCCGCCGACATCGTGGACCGGGGCGTGATGCTCACCGGCGGCGGCGCGCTCCTGGGCGACCTCGACCTCGCGCTCCGCGAGCAGACGGGGCTCGCCGTCTCCATCGCCGACGAGAGCCTGAACTGCGTGGCGCTCGGCACGGGAAAGGCGCTCGAATACGAGAAACAGCTGCGCCATGCCATCGACTACGACAGCTAGCGGCGGCGCATCGTGATTTTGCAGGCGCGGCGCGGGGCGCTAGACTGACGCGGAGCGGGCCGCGCGGCGCGGAGGCGGAGGCGTCTTGGCAAGGGACAAGGGCACCGGCGAGGACTTCACGAGCCCCCTGAGGCGTCTGCTTCTGGGCGTGATCCTGCTGTGCCTTCTCGGCGTGTTCCTCGTCTGGCGCATCGACAACCCGAGGGTCGAGAGGTTCCGCGCCCAGGTCGTGGACCAGGTGATGCCCTCCTTCGACTGGGCGATGGCGCCGGTCACCGCGACGGTGAACCTTTTCCGCGACTTCCAGAGCTATCAGCGAATCCACGCCCAGAACCGGGAACTCCGCCGCGAACTCCAGCAGATGAAGGCGTGGAAGGAGGCCGCGCTTCAGCTCGAGCAGGAGAACGCGCGCCTGCGCGACCTGAACAACGTCCGCATCGACCCGCGCCTCACCCATGTCACGGGGGTCGTGCTGGCCGATTCCGGCTCGCCCTTCCGCCAGTCGGTCCTTCTGAACGTCGGCGCGCGCGACGGCATCGTGGACGGCTGGGCCACCATGGACGGGCTGGGGCTCGTCGGCCGGATCTCCGGCGTGGGCGCAACCACGAGCCGGGTGGTCCTGCTCACCGACAGTTCCTCGCGAATCCCCGCCGTGATCCAGCCATCCGGCCAGCGGGCCATGGTGGCGGGCGACAATTCCGCCGCGCCGCTCATCGATTTCGTGGAGAACGAGGCCGCGGTCCGGCCCGGCGACCGCATCGTGTCTTCGGGCGATGGCGGGGTCTTCCCGCCCGGGCTTCTGATCGGCCAGGTGGCGGAGGATCCGCAGGGCCGGCTCCGCGTGCGCCTCGCGGCGGATTACGAGCGGCTCGAGTTCCTGCGCGTCCTGCGCAATCACCGCACGCGGACGATCAGCGG
>CAZPCU010000470.1:0-2075 GCA_964585075.1 uncultured Rhodobacterales bacterium | reverse complement strand
AGGAAGCCGGCACGCTGCACGGGGTCATCGTGCAGTTCGGCGGGCAGACGCCACTCAAGCTCGCCCGCGCGCTGGAGGCCGAGGGGATTCCCATTCTCGGCACGACGCCCGACGCGATCGATCTCGCCGAGGACCGCGAGCGCTTCCAGGCGCTCGTCAACAAGCTGGACCTGAAGCAGCCGAAGAACGGCATCGCCTCGTCCAAGGCGCAGGCGCTCGCCATCGCCGAGGAGATCGGCTTCCCGCTGGTGATCCGCCCCTCCTACGTGCTCGGCGGCCGCGCCATGGAGATCGTGCGTGACCACGCGCATCTGGAGCGCTACATCGACGAGGCGGTGGTGGTCTCGGGCAGGAGCCCGGTCCTGCTCGACGGGTATCTCGCCGGCGCGACCGAGGTGGACGTGGACGCCATCGCCGACGGGCAGGACGTTCATGTCGCCGGCATCATGCAGCACATCGAGGAGGCCGGCGTGCACTCGGGCGACTCGGCCTGCTGCCTGCCGCCGCACTCGCTGCCCCCCGCGATCGTCGAGGAGCTGACGCGCGAAACCCGCGCGCTCGCGCTGGAGCTCGGCGTGGTGGGCCTCATGAACGTCCAGTTCGCGGTGAAGGACGGGGAGGTCTTCCTGATCGAGGTGAACCCGCGCGCCTCGCGCACCGTGCCCTTCGTCGCCAAGGCCACCGACTCGGCCATCGCCTCCATCGCCGCGCGGGTGATGGCCGGAGAGCCGCTCTCGGCCTTCCCGGGTCGCCCGCCCTACAAGGACGTGAGCTACGACCAGCCGCTCCCGCTCGCCGACGCGATGACGCTCGCCGATCCGGCGATGCCCTGGTTCTCGGTGAAGGAGGCGGTGATGCCCTTCGCGCGCTTCCCGGGGGTGGACACGATCCTCGGCCCGGAGATGCGCTCCACCGGCGAGGTGATGGGCTGGGACCGAAGCTTCGCGCGCGCCTTCCTGAAGGCGCAGCTCGGCGCGGGCATGGAGCTGCCCCATTCCGGCCGGGCCTTCGTGTCGATCCGCGACGCCGACAAGGGCCCCCAGATGCTGGAGGCCGCGCGGCTCCTCACCGAGATGGGCCTCGAGATCGTCGCGACCCGCGGCACCGGCGCCTGGCTGGCGGAGAACGGAGTCGCCTGCGAGACCGTCAACAAGGTCTACGAGGGGCGGCCCAACATCGTGGACAGGCTCAAGAACGACGAGATCGCGCTCGTTATGAACACGACAGAGGGCGCGCAGGCCGTCGAGGACAGCCGCGAGATCCGCTCCGTCGCGCTCTACGCGAAGATCCCCTACTTCACCACCGCCGCCGCCGCCCATGCCGCGGCGCTCGCCATGAAGGCGCGGGAAGAGGGTGAGCTTTCGGTGAAACCGCTTCAGGGCTGACGGGCCCGTCCCCGCCTTCCCGGCGAAAACATCCCCGGGGGAGTCGCGGCGCGGGTTCGGCGGCCGTCAGGCCGCCGCCTCCATGAGCCCCTCGGCGCGCAGCCTGTCATGGGTTTCGTCGAGCGCGATGCGCGCGCGCCGGATGAGCTCGTCGATCTCTTCGTGCGAGATGACCAGCGGCGGCGAGATCACCATGCGGTCTCCCACATGCCGCATCACCAGGTCGTTGGCGAAGCAGCGCTCGCGGCAGACGAGCCCGACGGTCCCGGCCTCGGCGGCGAAGGGCGCGCGGCGCGCCTTGTCCGGGGTGAGCGCGATCGAGCCCATGAGCCCCACGATCTTCGCCTCGCCCACGAGCGGGTGGTCGGCGAGGCTCTCCCAGCGGGACTTGAGATAGGGCGCCGCATCCTCGCGCACCCGGTCCACGATCCCCTCCTCGTCGAGGATGCGCAGGTTCTCCAGCGCCACGGCGCAGGCGACGGGGTGGCCGGAATAGGTATAGCCGTGATTGAACTCGTCGCGGCCGATCACCTCGGCGACCTCGTCGCTGACCACCGAGCCGCCAATGGGCTGGTAGCCCGAGGAAAGGCCCTTGGCGATGGTCATGATGTCGGGCCTGATGTCGAGGGTCTGGCTGCCGAACCAGTTGCCGGTGCGCCCGAAGCCGCAGATCACCTCGTCCGCGATCAG
>CAZPCU010000469.1:0-2082 GCA_964585075.1 uncultured Rhodobacterales bacterium | reverse complement strand
TGCTGGTCGTCGTGGAAGACGGGGATGTTCATGCGCTCGCGGCAGATCTGCTCGACGATGAAGCAGTCGGGCGACTTGACGTCCTCGAGGTTGATCGCGCCGAAGGTCGGCTCGAGCGCGCAGATGATGTCGGCGAGCTTCTCGGGATCGGGCTCGTTCACCTCGATGTCGAAGCAGTCGATCCCCGCGAAGGTCTTGAAGAGCACCGCCTTGCCTTCCATCACCGGCTTCGAGGCCAGCGCCCCGATGTTGCCGAGACCGAGGACCGCCGTGCCGTTCGACACGACGGCGACCAGGTTGGCGCGGGAGGTGTAGCGCGCCGCGGCCGTCTCGTCCGCGACGATCTCGAGGCAGGCCTCGGCCACACCGGGCGAATAGGCGCGGGCGAGGTCCCGCCCGTTGGCGAGCGGCTTGGTCGCCCGGATCTCCAGCTTCCCGGGCTTGGGCTCGGCGTGGTAGTGCAGCGCCGCCTCGCGCAGGGTCTCGCGGGTGCTGTCGGTCATCTCGCCCCTCCTCCGGTCTTTTGTTCAGCGTTAAACGAAGCTCCCGCGGCTGAAAAGCCGCATCGGCCGGCACGCCGCCCCGGTATCGGCCCTTGTATCGGACAGGCGACGCGGTAGGCTCGACGCACGATCTGTTCATCCCGATATCCCCGCCTTCGATCCCGTCGTCACCGACGACGGCTCGCGCGGCGTCGGGGCGGGGCGACGGAGGGAGAATGGCATGTGCGGTTTCGTGGCGCTCTGGAACATCGGCGACGAGGATCTCGCCCAGAAGATGGTGCGCAAGATCGCCCATCGCGGGCCGGATGCGGTGGAGGTGGTGCGCGGCCGGGGCGCGCCGGTGGTGATGGCGCATTGCCGGCTTTCGATCATCGGCCCCGAGGACGGCCGGCAGCCCATCTACGACGCGGGCGACCTGCTGGTCGCCAACGGCGAGATCTACAACCACGCCGACCTCCGCGCGATCCTCGGCGAAAGCGCCTTCGAGACGGAAAGCGACAGCGAGTCGATCCTGCATCTCTTCCGCTCCGGCGAGCTTCGCTGGGTGGCCCGGCTCGACGGGATGTTCGCCTTCGTGCTGGCCACGAAGAGCCGGATCATCGCCGCGCGCGATCCCCTCGGCATCAAGCCGCTCTACATGGCGCGCATCGGCGAGGGGCTCGCCTTCGCCTCCGAGCTCAAGGCCTTCGACGGCGTGGCGCTGGACGCGGTGGAGTCGATCGGGCCGGGGATGCTCTACGACAGCCGCGACGGCTTCCGGCAGTGGTATCGCACCCCCCACGGCGCGGCGGAGGAGGAGCCGGGCCTCGACATCGACGCGGTGGCGGGCGAGCTGCGCCTGGTGCTCGAGGAAGCCGTGCGGAAATGGATGCTCGCCGACGTGGAGGTGGGCAGCTTCCTGTCGGGCGGGCTCGACAGCTCGATCATCGCCGCGCTCGCGGCGCGGCTCTCGCCCCGCCCCCTCAAGACCTTCGCCGTGGGCACGGAGGGGAGCGACGATCTGCGCGCGGCGCGCGAGGTGGCGCGGCATATCGGCTCGGAGCATCACGAGGACAGCTTCACGCCGGAAGACGTGGCGCGCGTGCTGCCGCACGTGATCTATCACCTGGAATCGGCCGACGTGGATCTCGTGCGCTCGGCCCTGCCCACTCATTTCGCCGCGCGCCTCGCGCGCCGGCACGTCAAGGCGGTTCTGACGGGCGAGGGCGCGGACGAGCTTTTCGCGGGCTATGCCTACCACCACGCCTACGTCGATCACCCGCGCGAGCTCGCCGAGGAACTCACGCGCTCGCTCAACGCCATGCACAACATCAACCTCCAGCGGGTGGATCGCGTGACGATGGCCGAAAGCCTGGAGGCGCGCACGCCCTTCCTGGACCGCGACCTCATCGACTTCGCCCAGTCGATCCCGGCGACGCTCAAGATGCGCCGGACGTATCCGGCGGCGCGCGAGTCCACCGGCGAGACGACGGAGAAGTGGATTCTCCGCAAGGCGGTGGCCGACCTCCTCCCCGAAAGCCTCGTCTGGCGGAAGAAGGCGCAGTTCGACGAGGGCTCCGGCACGGTGGCCGCGCTCGAC
>CAZPCU010000468.1:0-2085 GCA_964585075.1 uncultured Rhodobacterales bacterium | reverse complement strand
GTCGTCGTCGTGGTACACGGTGGCGTAGAGCTTGTCCTTGGGCAGGCCCAGCTCGTCCGTCAGCTTCGACATCTCCTCCTGCGCCGCCGCCTGCGCCTTCGTCTGGGCCTCCTTGACGGCGGCGAGGATCAGGTCCTCCACCACCTCCTTGTCGTCGCCCGAGAAGATGGACGGATCGATGTCGAGCGACGTCAGCTCGCCCTTGAGCGTGCAGACGACCTTCACGAGGCCGCCGCCGGACTCGCCGGTGACGGTCATCTGCTTCATCTCTTCCTGCAGATCGGCCATCCGCTGCTGCATCTCCTGCGCCTTCTTCATCATCCCGGCCATGTCGCCGAGCTGGCCCAGTCCCTTGAACATTGTCGTCTCCTAGTCTGAGGATCGCCCGCGGACCGGGGCGGTGTAGAGGATCGTCGCAACAGATATCGCAGCGACGATCGCGATGAACAAGGCAGGCGAGCCCATGCAGCCCTCGAGCGCGGCCGCGCGCCGGTCGCCGGACGGGTCCGGGCCGAAGACGATGAACCAGACGAGCGCGGACCAGAGCACCGTCACGGCGAGCCCGCCCCACTGGCTGCGAAAGCGCAGGGCGATGATCGTGCCCCCGAGGAGGATCAGCGCCGGCGGGGCGGAGAAGAGGTGCAGCGCCTCGCCGAAGGCGGTGACGGGCGCGCCGTCCCAGCCGGGGCGCAGCGCCTCGCAGGCCCCGGCGAAGGCCGGCCCCGGCGACACGCAGGCGGCGAGCGCGAGAAGCCGACGGCGCGCCCCGGCGGGCAAGGCCGCCCGCGCCGCGCGTCTCGTGCCGGTCAATCCTCGAACGGATCCCATTCGTCCTCGACCTCCGGCAGCGCGGCCTCGGAGGCCTCGGTTTCCTGCGCCTCGCGGGTCCGGATATCCTTGATACGGGCGCCCGGGAAGGCCTCCAGCACCGCCTGCACCAACGGATGCGCGCGCGCTTCCGCCTCCAGCGCATCGGCCTCGGCCGCACGGGTCTCGGCGATGGTCGGCCCGCCGCCCGACCCCACGACGCTGACCGCCCAGCGCGCCCCGGTCCAGGCCTGCAGCCGCTGGCCCAGGCGCTGGGCGAGATCCGAGGCGGCCTCGGCGGTGGGCTCGAACTCGATGCGCCCCGGCTGGTAGGCGACGAGGCGGAGATGGCTCTCCACCTCTATCAGCAAGGTCATGTCGCGCCGTGCGCGGATGAGCTCCACCACGGTCTCGAAACTCGGGTAGTCGGCGAGCGACGGCGCGAGCGCGCGCGCCTGCACCGCGCCGCCCGCCGACGCCATGGTCCCGCCCTGCGGGACGCTTGCCTCTGACCGCACGGCGGCCGAGGACGGGGCCGGCCGCGCCCCGCCACCGCCCGACCCGCCGCCCGGCGGCGGCGGCGGGGGCGCTTCCGACTGGAGCCGCCGGACGAGTTCCTCCGGGCTCGGCAGTTCGGCCACATGGGTCAGCCGGATGATCGCCATCTCGGCGGCCATCATCGCGTTGGGCGCGGCGGCCACCTCCTCGAGCGCCTTCAGAAGCATCTGCCATGTCCGGGTGAGCGCGCGCATCGGCAGGCGCTCGGCGAGATCCGCGCCGCGGGCCCGTTCCTCCGGGCTGATCGTGGGATCCTCGGCGGCCCCGGGCGTGATCTTCACGACGCTGATCCAGTGGGTCAGCTCGGCGAGGTCGCGCAAGACGGCCATGGGATCGGCCCCGCCGGCGTATTGCGCCGAAAGCTCGGCCAGCGCCCCGGCCGCGTCCCCCTTCATCACGAGCTCGAAGAGATCCATCACGCGGCCGCGGTCGGCGAGGCCCAGCATGGCCCGGACCTGCTCGGCCGTCGTCTCCCCCGCGCCGTGGCTGATCGCCTGGTCGAGGAGCGAGGTGGCGTCCCGCGCCGAACCCTCGGCAGCGCGGGTGATGAGCGCGAGCGCCTCGTCCGAGATCGCCGCGCCCTCCCGCTCGGCGATGCGGCGCAGGAGGCCGATCATCACCTCGGGCTCGATCCGGCGCAGGTCGAAGCGCTGGCAGCGCGAGAGAACTGTCACCGGCACCTTCCGTATCTCGGTGGTGGCGAAGATGAACTTCACATGC
>CAZPCU010000467.1:0-2090 GCA_964585075.1 uncultured Rhodobacterales bacterium | reverse complement strand
CGCGGTGGCGGAGGCCCGGCGGATGCTGGGCGATGACGCGATCATCGGCGCGACGACGCCGACGCCCGACGCGGTGCGGCGCGCGGAGGCGGAGGGCGCGGACTACGTCTCCGCGGGACCGATGTTCCGCTCGCCGACGAAGCCGGACAGGGCCGTGGCGGGCCCGGAGCTTGCGCGGAGACTGCGCCCGCTGACGAACCTTCCACTGTGTGTGATCGGCGGCATCACCGCCGACAATGTAGAGGAGCTTGCGGGCTGCGGGGTGGACCTGGTGTGCGTGATCTCAGCCATCGCGAAGGCCGACGACCCGCGCGCGGCGGCCGAAAAGTTGCGCGAGGCGATGCGGGCGGCGGGACTTGGGGGGTAGACCGGCCCGCGGCTCGCTGCCGTTTCGTGACACGCACACTCCTGTGCGTGTGTTTCGGCGGCAATCGGCACTGCTCACGGGCAGGAGTGCCCGTGACACGAAAGGCAGGGCGCGAAGTGCCCGTGACACGAAAGGCAGGGCGCGAAGTGCCCGTGACACGGACGGCAGGCCGAGAGGTCCACCCGGCCCGCGCGACACGGACAGGTCCCCGCTACACAGCCTTACTCCCCGTAAATGTACTCAAGCAGCGTATCCCCCACCTGGTTGAGCGAATCCGCGCTGCAGTGCTCGGGAGTGTCGTCGGTGGTGTCCCACTCGGGAGGGACAAACTCGATGATATCGATGGCCTCGACGCCCGCCTCCTGGAAGGGCACGTGGTCGTCCGTCACGGACGTCCCTCCGCTCCGCGTGAAGGCCTCGTGGCCGAGGTTCTCGGCGATGGTCCAGATGCGGTCTGCCAGATCCGGCGCCCGGCGCAGGGAGTTGTGCTCGATCGGCAGCCGGAACACGTCGTCTGACAAAGGCGGCGTCCCGACGCGGGGATTGTGCTTGTTGTCGCCGCCAACCAGATCGAGCAGAATCATCTGATCGGGCCACGGAAGCTCCGCGGGCCAGTTCTCGACCATGTGGCGCGAGCCGAGGATCCACCCGCCATCGCGCCATCCAGAGGAGCTTTCGCCCTGGTCCTCCGCGTCGAAGAAGACGATCATGATCGGGCGATCGGGGGCGCTTTCCTCAAACGCGCGCACGATCTCCAGCAGCACCGCCACGCCCGAGGCCCCGTCATTGGCGCCCGGCACAGGCTGATCTCGCAGCGTCGGGTCGGGGTCGCGGGTGGCCTTCGCGCGGCTGTCCCAGTGCGCGCCGAGCAGCAGCACGTCCCCCCGAGCATCCGCGGCGAAGAGCCCCGCGATGTTGGTGAAGTCATACTCGGTGTTGCCGCCGAGGGGCGTCCGCGAGCGGAACTGCTGTGTCACGACCCGGGCGCCCGCGTCCTGCAGACGCTGCACGAGGAACTGCAGGCAGTCCTCATGCGCCTCGCTGCCGGGGATACGGGGGCCGAAGGCCACCTGGGCCTCGAGGTCCGCGAAGGCCCGCGCACTGTCGAATGCGGGCCGCTGTGTGGCCGGTGGCGGGTTGTCCGGCGGATCGACGACCGTCCCGCCCCCTCCCGAGCTGCAGCTTGCTCCGAGGGCGGCGAACGCGCAGATCGCGGCGATGATTCTCATCCTGCTCACCAGTTCCACCTGCTGTGACTGCTCAATGAAGACGACGCCGGCCCCGGAGATGGGGTCGGCGCCGTTGTGTGATGTCCGCCCATGTTGCGCACGGCGTCAGTTCAGTTCGATACCGGTAGGCGGATTGTCCATCCGGCTCCGGGAGCTGTTGATCTCATCGGTCCGCAGCGCCAGCTTCTGCGCCGTGGGCGTCTGCGTCGGTCGGTAGGTGCGGGTGGCCGACTGCGTCGGGATGACCCTCATCCGCATGGACTCGCTTTCAGCGCTCGGCTTCGGCGCGTGCGCGCTGCTGGTCCGCGTCGGCGTCGGCGCGGAGGCCGTCACCGGCTCGGGATCGGGATCGGGATCCCGCGGGATCGCCGCGATCACGCTCTCACGCGGCTGAGGGGCGCGGGCGGGCGGCTCGGGCACGACCTCGGGCACATTCTCGTGAGCGGGCGCCGGCTCGGGAACGTCATCAGTGGTGATCGGCTCGGGCACGGATC
>CAZPCU010000466.1:0-2093 GCA_964585075.1 uncultured Rhodobacterales bacterium | reverse complement strand
TTCTCCATGTCCGGCTCGGTGTCCGGGCGGATCGCGTCGGCGGGGCACTCGGGCTCGCAGACCCCGCAGTCGATGCACTCGTCGGGGTGGATCACCAGCATGGTCTCACCCTCGTAGAAACAGTCCACCGGGCAGACTTCCACGCAGTCTGTGTACTTGCAGGCGATGCAGTTGTCGGTGACGACGTAGGTCATGGGCGGATCCGGCTCTGTCTGGTCAGGCACTGAGCTAATCCAGCGACGGGGGACATTCAAGCGCCGGGGCCGCGCATCCGGTCGAGGGCGCGGCGCGCCTTCTTCGTGGGCCGCCCGCCCGGCTCGGCCCGCGGCGCCTGCGTCGCCTCGCCCCGGGCCGCGGGCGGCGCGAGATCCTCGTAATGCCCCTGCGCCTCGGCCGCGGGGCCGCGCCGCGCGGGAAGGCCGGTGACGCGGACCACGCGAATGCGCCGCCCCTGCGGGAAGGTGAGCACGTCGCCCTCGCCCACCGCGCTCGCCGGCTTGGTCACCCGCGTTCCGTTCACACGGCAGCGGCCTGCCGCGATCTCCCGCGCGGAGAGCGTGCGCGACTTGAAGAAGCGTGCCTGCCAGAGCCACTTGTCGAGGCGCTGGGTCGAGCGCGGTTCCGTCACCCGTCAGTCCCGGGTCTTCAGGCCCATCAGCGCCGCGGCGAACGGATTGTCGGGGTCGATGCGGTCCGACTTGCGGGGCCCCGCGCTGAAGGATTTGGGCCCCTCCTCCCGGCGCGGCTTGCCCTTGGCCTTCGGCCTGGACTTGCCCTTGCCGCCCGGCTTGCCCCGGCGTTCCTGGCCCGTATCCGCCGCGCGGCCGCGCTGCTTCCCGCCGCGCCCGGCCCAGGTGAAGGTGTAGAAGACCTCGGTTTCCTCCGGCGCCGCCGAACCGGCCGGCGCGGCCTCGCGGGAGTCCGACACTGTTTCGGAACCGGCAGCGGAGTCCGCCGGGGCCTCGCTGGCCGCGGCCTCGGGCGCGGGCTCGTCGGGCGCCGGTGCGGCCGTCCCGGCCTCCGAGGCGTCGGCTTCAGGCGCGGCCGCGGCCTCGGCGTCGGCGGCGGGCTCCGTCGGTGACGGCGCGTTCTCGGCCGCGGGCGTGGCGCCGGCCTCCGGCGCGGGCCTGGTCTTCGCCCGCTCGCCCCGTTCGGCCCGGTAGCCAAGCCCCTGCATCAGGTCGGCGAACTGTTCGAGGGACATGCCGGTGATCGAAAGCATGTCGGGCCTGGCCTCGAAGCCGCCCCGGCTGTCCTCGGTGCGCAGCATGTCGGCGAGCCGCTCCAGCATGTCGAGGCGAATGGCCCGCGACCCGGCGTTGCGATAACCTGCCATGGCGTCGTAGCCGCGCGGCGCGGCCTCGTCCACCGGCACGGTCACGAGGCCCGGCGGCGGCGCCTCGGGGAAGCTGTCGAGCCCCTGCGCCAGACTCCAGAGCACGAGGCGCAGCCGCGTCGGCGCGGGCTTCAGGAGCGCCGGCATGAACACGGTGAACTGGCCGAACCGCACGCCATGCTTGCGCAGCGCGCCACGGGCCGACTGGTCGAGCTCCTTGACCTCCGCGGCGACCTGCCCGCGCGGCAGGATCCCGAATCCCTCCACGAGGCGGAAGGCGAAGCCGCGGGCGAGCCCCGTCAGCGCCTCGTCGCGGCTCATGGCGAGAAGCGGCTCGAAGAGCGTGGCGATCTTCCGGTCGATGAAGTGCTGGAGGCGCCGCTCCACCTTCTGCGCGACGTCGGCGCCGGCCTCGTCGTCCACGAAGGCCTTCACGCGCGGCTTCAGCGGCTCGTCTCCCGCCACGAGCCTGCCCACGGCCTGGTCGCCCCACATGAGACCGCCCTGCTCGGTGTAGTCGATCTCGGTGTCGGGGGCGTTGTAGAACCGGTCCGCACGGAGGTGGAAGTGCGGCGCGAGCGCCTGGAGGCTGGCGGATTTCAGCGTCTTGGCCTCCTGCCCCGCGGCCGACTGATCCTGCCGGAAGCGGAATCCCTCCAGCCGGCCGACATACTCGCCCTCGACGGTCACTTCGCCGTTCTCGTTCACCTCGGCCAAAAGGGCCTCCTTCTGCTTCAGCCGGCGCATCAGCACGCTG
>CAZPCU010000465.1:0-2094 GCA_964585075.1 uncultured Rhodobacterales bacterium | reverse complement strand
CGACAAGTGGTTCCAGGAAGCAGTAAAAGACAAGAAACCTAACGATTTAGGCGGCCTCGAATACCGGATCGACCTGGCGCGCCCCTCGCTCTACGACGCCGAGGGCCGCCGCGTCGGAACGGGAATCGGGCGCGTGGACGCGATCCGTCACGCCGGACGCCCGGTGACGCCGGGCGACGCCTGCCTCGTCGTGACGAACACGCACCGCACGGCCGCGTCGGCCCCGCCGGGGGGCGGGAGTTGCTGGGACATCGTGTGGGATGCGGGCGTCTCCGCCCGGTCCGCGCTGGAAGAGCACCTCAGGCGCGACGGCCCCGTCCGGCCCGATCCGGCGCCGATCTGGAGCTTCGCCCCGCTGCCCGGGGCGACCGCCCTGGCGGCAACCGGCCCGGGCGCCGGCGCGCATCTCGCCGATGCGGTTGGACTGGACGTGCAGCCTGCCGGCGAGACGGCCGAGGGTTTCCTGCGCCTTCGTATCCGTCTTTGACCGCGCGGCTTGCGAATCCGGCCCCGCGCGCTTACATAAAAGGCCGAGAGGTTGGTGCGGGCAAGCGCCTCGCCAACCCGGTCAGGTCCGGAAGGAAGCAGCCGTAACGAGCCCCGCTTGGGTCGTCTTCCAACCTCTCACCTTCTCCAGCCCCGGATGGTCGGCGACTCCGCGGGACGTGCGCCCGAAGAGGCGCGCGGGCTGTGGACCCCGGCCGCGCGCGAGATGAAGATCGTCGCATGTTCTCCGACCTCGCGCCCGGCGCGCTGATCGCCATGCTCGGCGGTTCGGCGCTCGTCATCCTGGTCTCCGGCTTGCGCATGACCTCGCTCGCCGACCGCCTGGCCGACCGCACCGGGCTGGGAGAGGCGATCGCCGGTGCGGTGCTCCTCGGCGCGGCGACCTCGCTCGCGGGCGCCGTCGTCTCGGCCACCGCCGCGCTCGACGGGCGCGCCTCTCTCGCCTTCTCGAACGCCGTCGGCGGGATCGCGGCGCAGACGGCCTTCCTCGCCCTCGCCGACGTCCTCCACCGCAAGGCGAACCTGGAGCACGCGGCCGCCGATCTCGCCAACGTCTTCCAGGGCACGCTGCTCCTGCTCATGCTGGCGCTGCCCATGGTCGCCTTCGCGCACGAAGAAGTCGCCGTGATGTCTGTCCATCCCGTCTCGCTCGTGCTGGTCCTCGTCTATGCGGGCGGCGTCTTCGCGGCGAGAAACGTGCGCGAGGAACCGATGTGGCGGCCGGTGCGGACACGCCACACGCGGGAGGACGCGCCGGAGGCAGAGACGGACGGCGCGGGCTCCACCGCCTCGCTGTTCCTGGGTTTCCTGGGCCTCATGGCGGCGATGGCGCTGGCCGGCTGGGTCCTGTCCGGCGCGGCCGGCGAACTGTCGGACCGCCACGCGCTGAACGAGGCGACGGTCGGGGCGCTGATGACGGCCGTCATCACCTCGCTTCCCGAGTTCGTCACCACGCTGGCCGCGGTCCGGCGCGGCGCCTTGCAGATGGCCATCGGCGGGATCATCGGCGGCAACACCTTCGACGTCCTCTTCCTGACGGTCGCGGATGCCGGGTATCGCGGCGGTTCCATCTACCACGCCGTCGGCACTGCCGATCTCTTCTGGCTGACCATCGGGATGACGATGACGGCGGTCCTGACCCTCGGCATGCTCTACCGACAGCGCCACGGCCCGGCCGGGATCGGGATGGAGAGCATCCTGATCCTGCTGGTCTACGGCTTCGCGATCGCGATGCAGCTGCCTTGAGCGAAGGCCCGCCCCTCGCCGCCTCCGGCCCGCTGGACGCCGCGGGGGCCAGCCCCTAGGCTGGAGCGCGCCCGCGAATCCCACGAGGACCCATGGCCGAGACTCCCGGCACCGCCTACCAGGTGCTCGCCCGCAAGTACCGCCCCGAGACCTTCGCCGATCTCGTCGGGCAGGACGCGATGGTGCGCACGCTGAAGAACGCCTTCGCGGCGGACCGCATCGCGCAGGCCTTCATCATGACCGGCATCCGCGGGACGGGCAAGACGACCACCGCGCGGATCATCGCCAAGGGCATGAACTGCGTCGGCGCGGACGGCACCGGCGGGCCCACCACCGATCCCT
>CAZPCU010000464.1:0-2095 GCA_964585075.1 uncultured Rhodobacterales bacterium | reverse complement strand
GCCGCGGCGGAGGCGTTCCAGCGCGCCGGGATGCCCTGGTGCGGGACCATGAGCTTCGACACGGCCGGGCGCACCATGATGGGCGTGACGGCCCCCGACATGGTGGCGCTCGTGGAGGGGCTGCCCAACCCGCCCATCGCCTTCGGGGCGAATTGCGGAACGGGAGCGGCGGACCTCATGCGCACGATCCTGGGCTTCATGGAGGCCGGCCCGGAGCGGCCCGTGATCGCCAAGGGCAATGCCGGCATCCCGAAATACGTGGACGGGCACATCCACTACGACGGCACGCCGGCGCTGATGGCCGATTACGCGGTGCTGGCGCGGGACGCCGGCGCGCGGATCATCGGCGGCTGCTGCGGCACCATGCCCGAGCATCTCGCCCGGATGCGCGAGGCGCTGGAGACGCGGCCCAGGGGGCCGGCGCCGACGCTCGAGCAGATCACCGCCGCGCTCGGCGACTTCTCGTCGGCGAGCGACGGCACCGGCGACGCAGAGGAGGGCGCCGCGCCCCGCCGGCGGCGGCGCCGGCGCGGCTGAATGGCCGCGCACCGCGCGCCCGCGCCATGGCCGGTCCTCCCGTCAGAAGAGCGAGGGCTGCGCCGGATCGCCCGCCGCCGGCGGCGGCGCGAAGAGGTCCGTCCGGAGCTCGGGCAGCTTCCCGGCCAGCCCCTCGCGGCGGCAGGCGGCGGCGAAGCGTTGCGCGACGAGCGCGGCGTAAGGCCCCTCGCCCCGCATGCGGCGCCCCCAGTCGGGCGCGTAGTCGCGCCCGCCATGCATCTCGCGCAGCCGCGCCATGACGCGGCCCGCCCGGTCGGGGTAGTGTTCGGCCAGCCACTCCTGCCAGAGCTCCGAGACCTCCCGCGGCAGGCGCAGCATCACCCAGCTCGCCGCGACGGCGCCGGCCCGCCGCGCGGCGGCGAGGATCGCCTCGATTTCCGGGTCGGTGAGCCCCGGCACCACCGGCGAGACCATGGCCCGAACCGGGATGCCCGCCTCGGAGAGGCGGCGGATCATGGCGAGCCTGCGCGCGGGCGCGGGGGCGCGCGGCTCCATCCGCCGCGCCAGCCCCGCGTCGAGGGTGGTGAGCGAGACGCCCACCCGCACGAGCCCACGTGCCGCGAGCCGCGCGAGCAGGTCGATGTCGCGCTCCACCACCGTGCCGCGGGTCACCACGCCCACCGGGTGGCCGAACCGCTCCAGCACCGCGAGGCAGGCGCGGGTGAGGGCCCGGTCCCGCTCCGCGGGCTGGTAGGGGTCGGTCGCCGTGCCGAGCGCGATGGTCGCCGGCCGGTAGGACGGGCGGGCGAGCTCGCGCTCCAGCGCCTCGGCGATGTTGGGCCGCGCGACGAGCCGCGTCTCGAAGTCGAGGCCGGGCGAGAGGCCGAGATAGGCGTGGGTGGGCCGCGCGAAGCAGTAGATGCAGCCATGCTCGCAGCCGCGATAGGGGTTGAGCGAGCGGTCGAAGGGGATGTCGGGCGAGCTGTTGCGCGTGATCGCGCGCCGCACCCGCTCCTCGGTGACGACGGTGCGCAGGACCGGCGCCTCCTCGGGGATGTCCCAGCCATCCTCCACCGCCACCCGCGCATGGCGCTCGAAGCGGCCCGACCGGCAGCTCGCGGCGCCGCGGCCCGGTCTGCGGGCGGGATCGGTGAGAGGCACGTCGCGCTCCATGGCGCGAGACTAGAACACAATGAGAACATCCGCAACGTCGCGCGCGGGCGCGCCCCCGAGGGAGCACAAAGCGCGGCGGCGTCGGTCCAGGGGCGGCGCATGTCGCAATCCGCCAAGTGCGCCTGCGACGAATTGACCAAACACCGTGAAGGATTTTCGCCGCGCCCGGGCGCGGCGGCGTGAAGGGAACGCGCGACATGGCCGAAGAAGAAGACGACATCATCCTGTCCGAGCTGGACGACGAGGAACTCGTCCAGCAGATGCACGACGACCTCTACGACGGTCTCAAGGAAGAGATCGAGGAGGGCGTCAACATCCTGCTCGAGCGCGGGTGGGAGCCCTACAGCATCCTCACCGAGGCGCTGGTGGCGGGGATGACCATCGTGGGCAAGGACTTCCGCGACGGGATCCTCTTCGTGCCGGA
>CAZPCU010000463.1:0-2096 GCA_964585075.1 uncultured Rhodobacterales bacterium | reverse complement strand
CGCCTACACGAACGATTTCCTGCAGCCGGACGACATGGCCGCCGCGTCGGGCGGGCTCGTCTTCGTCAACGGGCTCGGCGCGATCGCCGGGCCGGTGATCGCCGGCCAGATGATGGGAGTCGTCGGCCCGCCCGGGTTCTTCGGGGTGATCGGCGTCTTCTTCGCGGCGCTCGCGCTCTACGCGGCCTACCGCATGACGCAGCGCCCCTCGCCCTCGGCCGAGGAGGCGGCGAGCTACGCGCCGGTCACGCCCGCGGCGACGGCCGTCGCGGTGGAGATCGCGCAGGAATACGCCATCGAGACGCAGGCGGAGGACGAGGATGCGGCAACGGATGCGGCATGATCCGCCGCGACCGGGCCTGAAGCCCTTTGTTGCAATTCGTTACTGTAAAGCGAGGCCCGCCCGGCGTTAGGCTTCTTGCCAGTGGCGGACCAGTGCAGGAGGAGTAAGGACGGATGGGCGACGTGGAAGAGATATCGAGTTTCTGGCTCGACGAGGTCGGGCCGGAAGGGTGGTACAAGGCGGACGACGCGCTCGACGCGGAAATCCGCACGCGGTTCCGGGCGCTCTGGGAGGGCGCGACGGACGGCCGCTTCGCGATGTGGCTCACCTACCCGACGGGCGCGCTCGCCTACATCATCCTGACCGACCAGTTCCCGCGCAACATGTTCCGCGGAGAGGCCCGGGCCTTCGCCACCGACCGCGCGGCCCTCGCCGCCGCGAAATCGGCGATCCACCGCAAGTGGGACCTGCGCATCGACGAGCCGGCCCGGCAGTTCTTCTACATGCCGCTCATGCACTCGGAGAACCTCTGCGACCAGGATCGCTGCGTGCGGCTGATCCTCGAGCGGATGCCCGAGACCGGCGCGGACAACCTGCTGCACGCAAAGGCGCACCGCGAGGTGATCCGGCGCTTCGGCCGCTTCCCCTATCGTAACGCGGCGCTCGGCCGGTCCGACACCGCGCCCGAGCGCGCCTTCCTCGAGGAAGGCGGCTACGGCGCGGCGGTGCGCGAGTTGCAGGTCGCGGTCTGAGCGAAGGCGCGCGTTGAAGCCCCGGTGCGGATGGTTTAGCGTCAAACCATCTTCGCGCGGGAGGCTTCAGGCATGGCAGATTCGAGTTTCGACATGGTGGTGATCGGGGCGGGCCCCGGCGGCTACGTGGCCGCGATCCGGGGCGCGCAGCTCGGTCTGCGGGTCGCCATCGTCGAGCGCGAGCACATGGGCGGCATCTGCCTCAACTGGGGCTGTATCCCGACCAAGGCGCTGCTGCGCACCTCCGAGATCTTCCACCTGATGCACCGCGCGGGCGAGTTCGGGCTGAAGGCCGGCGATCTCGGCTTCGACCTCGACAAGGTGATCGCGCGGTCGCGCAAGGTGGCGGGCCAGCTCTCGGCGGGCGTCGATCACCTGATGAAGAAGAACAAGATCACCGTGAAGCGCGGCGAGGGTCGCCTTGCCGGCAAGGGCCGCGTGGCGGTGAAGACCGACAAGGGCGAGGAAACCCTGTCCGCGAAGGCCGTCATCGTGGCCACCGGCGCCCGCGCGCGCGAGCTTCCCGGGCTCGAGGCCGACGGCGAGCGGGTCTGGACCTACAAGCACGCGCTCAAGCCGCCGCACATGCCGAAGAAGCTTCTGGTGATCGGGTCGGGCGCGATCGGCATCGAGTTCGCGAGCTTCTACCACACGATGGGGGCCGAGACGACGGTGGTCGAGGTGCAGGACCGCATCCTGCCCGTGGAGGACCCCGAGATTTCCGCCTTCGCGAAGAAGGCGTTCGAGAAGCAGGGCATGAGCATCCGGCCCTCGTCGGTCGTCAGGAAGCTCGAGCGCGGCAAGGACGAGGTGACCGCGCATATCGAGAGCGGCGGCAAGACGGAGACGCTGGAGGTGGACACCGTGATCGCGGCCGTGGGGATCGTCGGCAACACCGAAGGGATCGGCCTCGAGGAGGCGGGCGTCAAGGTCGAGCGCGGGCAGGTGAAGGTGGACGCCCACTGCCGCACCGGGGTCGAGGGCGTCTACGCCATCGGCGACATCGCCGGCGCGCCCTGGCTCGCGCACAAGGCCATGCATGAAGGCGTCATCGCCGTGGA
>CAZPCU010000462.1:0-2107 GCA_964585075.1 uncultured Rhodobacterales bacterium | reverse complement strand
CCTCAAGCGGCTCTGCCGCGAGCGGGGCGTGGCGGTGATGCTCGTCACCCACGACATGGGCGTGATCGCCGAGGCGGCGGACCGTGTCGCCGTCATGTATGCGGGCCGGCTGGTGGAACTCGGCCCCGTGCGCGAGGTGCTGACGCGGGCGCGCCATCCCTACACCGCGGGCCTCATGGCCTCGACGCCGCTCGCCTCGCTCGGGCGCAGGCGGCTGCGCCAGATCCCCGGCGCCATGCCGCGGCTCAACGCCCTGCCGCCGGGCTGCCCGTTCAACCCGCGCTGCGAGCGGGCCGAGGACAAGTGCCGGCAGGATCCGCCGCCGACGCTCGCCGCCTGCGAGGGCCGCGCCGCCTGCTGGTTCCCGCTGACACCCGAGGCGGAGGAAAGCGCCGCATGAGCTCGCTGATTTCCGTGCGTGGCCTCACGCGCGTCTTCGACGTGTCCAAGCCCTGGCTGAACCGCGTGCTCGAGCGGTTGCCCAAGGCCTATCTCACCGCCGTCTCCGACGTCTCCTTCGAGGTGGAGGAGAAGTCGGTCTATGCGCTGGTGGGCGAGTCGGGGTCCGGCAAGTCCACCATCGGCAAGATCGTCGTCGGCCTCGTGCCGCCCACCGAGGGCGCGGTGGAGATCGAGGGCGTGGATCTCTCGCGCGAGAGCGATGCGGCGAAGGTCGAGCACATCCGCTCGGACGTGCAGATGATCTTCCAGGACCCCTACGCCTCGCTCAACCCGCGCTGGCGGGTGCGCGACATCATCGCCGAGCCGGTGAAGGCGCGGGGCGGCGAGACGGAGGGGCTCGCCGAGCGGCTGCTGGAGCAGGTGGGCCTTTCGGCCGCCGATGCCGGCAAGTTCCCGCACGAGTTCTCGGGCGGTCAGCGCCAGCGCATCTGCATCGCGCGTGCGCTCGCCTCCAACCCCCGGGTGATCGTCTGCGACGAGCCGACCTCGGCGCTCGACGTCTCCGTGCAGGCGCAGGTCCTCAACCTGATGAGCGATCTCCGGGAGGAGCTGGGCCTCACCTACCTCTTCATCAGCCACGACCTGACCGTGGTGCAGCACATGGCCGACCGGATCGGCGTGCTCTATCTCGGGCGGCTGGTGGAGGAGGCGCCGCGCGACCGGCTCTTCGAGGCGCCGAAGCACCCCTACACGCAGATGCTCTTCGACGCCGCGCCCCGGATGGACGCCTTCGGCCGCGAGGTCGATCCGCCCAAGGGCGAGATCCCCGACGCGATCAACCCGCCCTCGGGCTGCGCCTTCCACCCGCGCTGCCCGATCGCGGTGGAGCGCTGCGCGAAGGAACGCCCTGAGATGCGCCGGCTCGGCGAGACGCGGGTGGCCTGCCACCGCGCGGAGTAGCCGTCAGCCCGCGGCGGCGGCCTCCAGGTAGGCATCGCGCGCCGCGGCCATCTCCCGGGCCCACCAGGCGTCCTCCTCCTCTCCGGCGGCCGGGCCGCGCCCGAGCCGCGCGGCCTCCTCGAAGAAGCCCCGGCCCGGTTTCTGCCCGCGCATGCGGCTCACCACCAGCGCGGCGAGGAAGGGCCGGCCGGCGGCGGCGTCCTCGGCCATGGTGCCCTCGAGCGCGCGGGTCACGCGCCGGACGGCCCCCGGCATGTACATGCCGAGCGCGCGCGCCAGCGCGCCGTAGGTCAGCGGCAGCTCGCCCGGCCCCGTGGCGGCCAGCTGCGCGCGGATCTTCTGGCGGAGCGCCGCGTCGTCGTCGCCCGCACCGCGCGGCGGCGGCACCTCGCGGGCCGACCCGTCGGGCGCGATCTCGGCCGACCACGCCCGCCCCTTGTGCCGCACGGTGACGCGCGTCATGCCCCGGTCGGGGCCCACGCCTTCCTCCACCCGCGCGGTGGCCTCGCCCGCCCGGAGCGCCTGGCGCAGTTCCTCGGGGGTGAGGCCGAGCTTCGGCCCGAGGTAGTCGGGCGCCACCATGAACTGCCCGTTCTCGCGGCTGATCGCGCCCTCGGGCACGGGCCGGTTCAGAAGCGGCGTCGCGCCCGCGGGGGCGGCGGGCGCGTCGGTGTAGTAGGGATTGGTGCCAGCCGAATGGTCCGTCACGTCCACGATCTCGCGGACCTCGGGCACGGCGGCGCGG
>CAZPCU010000461.1:0-2108 GCA_964585075.1 uncultured Rhodobacterales bacterium | reverse complement strand
AGGATCGCGCCGAGCTGCGGGCCGATGCAGGGCGTCCAGCCGAAGGCGAAGGCGAGGCCCAGGATGTAGGCCCCGAAGGCCGAACCGCTCCGGTCGCCGGCGTCGAGGCGCGCCTCCCGGTCCAGGAACCCGATGCGGTAGACGCCCACGAAATGCGCCCCGAAGGCCATCACCAGAAGCCCGGCCACGGTATTGAACCAGCCCTGGTAGGCGAGGAACACCTGACCCACGGCCGAAGCGGTGAAGCCGAGGAAAAGGAAGACGGTGGACAGGCCCAGCACGAAGAAGAGCGCCGGAACGATCGCGCGGTTGCGCCCCTCGCCGGCGCTGAGTTCGCTCACCGTCACGCCGCTCATGTAGGCGAGGTAGGGCGGCACGATGGGCAGCACGCAGGGCGACAGGAAGGAGATCACCCCGGCGAGCAGCGCCACGGTCATCGCGGGCAGAAGGCTCGCGTCGATGATCTCGATTCCGAACATGCCCTTCCAGATATGCCAACGGCGCGGGGCCGTCACCTCCTTCTCGCTCACATCCGCGTGGACAGAAGCGCACAGGCGGCCTATCCCCGGGCCATGGTCGAGGACGTCGATGCCCGCGGGCTCAAGTGCCCGCTGCCCGTGCTGAAGCTACGGAAGCGGCTGGAGGCCCTGCCGCCCGGCGCGCGGCTGCGCCTGATCGCGGACGACCCGGTGGCGGCGATCGACGTGCCCCACTTCTGCCGGGAGGCCGGCCACACCCTAGAGGAGACCGCCGAGGCGGAGGGCGCGCAAAGCTACCTCGTCCGCCGCGGCGGCTGATCCGGGCCTCAGCGGCCGAGCGACCACCATCCGCGCCGGCGCGGCTTCGGACGCTCTTCATCGGCCTTCTCGCCCGCGCCGACAGGCTCGGGCTCCTTCTCCGCCTCTTCGCCCGCATCGGGCGCCTTCGCGGCCTCTTCGCCCTCGGCGGCCGGCGCCGTCTCCGGGGCCGGCTCGGGCGCGGGCGCCTGCGCAGGCGCGGGTTCTTCCGCCGCCTCCGGCTCTGGCGAAGGCGTCGGCCCGGCGGCCGGTTCGGTATCCTCCGGCGCGGCCTCGGCTTCGGCCGGCGCCTTGGCCCTGGGCTTGCCCCGCGACCGCGTGGACGGCTTCCGCCTGGGCTTGGGCCTGGCTGCCGGTTTCGCCTCGGCCGACCCGGCGGCCTCCTCGGCCGGCGCGGCGGTCTCCGCGGATGTATCGGCTTCGGCGTCCGCGGTCGCCGCGGTCACCTCCCCGGCCGGCCCGGGCGCCGCGGCGTCCGCACCCGCTTCGCCTTCGGAACCAGCCTCGGCCCCGGCCTTCGTCTCCGCCTGCGCGGTCTCGCCCTCACCGTTCTTCGAGGACTTGCGCTTGCGCCGGCGGCGGCGCTTCTTCTTGGGCTTCTCCTCGGCCTCGGCGCTTTCCGCCGGCGGCAGGTTGTCCCCGCCTTCGGCGGTTTCCTCGTCGATACTCTCCATCAGCGAGGACTCCGCGGAGACGAAGGGCGCCGACGGCTCCGGCACCGCGCGGGTGGCCGTCTTGAACTTCTCGATGTTGAAATCCGGGCTCACCAGCATCGGGTCGCCCTCCACGCGCACCGAGAGCCCGTAGCGCGCCTCAATCTGCGCGACGTGCTCGCGCTTCTGGTTGATCAGGTAGTTGGCGATGCTCACCGGGCACTTCACCAGCACCTCCCGTGAGCGCCGCCGCACGCCTTCCTCCTCGATCTGGCGGAGGATGGAGAGCGCCAGGCTGTCGTCCGAGCGGATCAGCCCCGTGCCGTGACAGGCCGGGCAAGGCTGGGTGGTGGCCTCCAGCATGCCGGGCCGCAGCCGCTGGCGGCTCATCTCCAGAAGCCCGAAGCCCGAGATGCGGCCCACCTGGATGCGCGCGCGGTCGGTCTTGAGCTTCTCCTTGAGCTTCTTCTCCACGGCGGCGTTGTTCTTGCGCTCGTCCATGTCGATGAAGTCGATGACGATGAGCCCCGCGAGGTCGCGCAGGCGAAGCTGGCGGGCGATCTCCTCGGCGGCCTCGAGGTTCGTCTTGAGCGCCGTCTCCTCGATCGAGCCTTCCTTGGTGGCGCGGCCGGAGTTCACGTCGATCGCGACGAGCGCC
>CAZPCU010000460.1:0-2109 GCA_964585075.1 uncultured Rhodobacterales bacterium | reverse complement strand
AGGAGCGCGCCGAGGAGCGCGCGGCCAAGGCCGCCGAGGCCCGGGAAGCCGCCGCGGAGGCCCCGGCCGAGGAAACGGCGCCCGCCGAGGCGCAGGAGTAAGGCGCGCAGGCGATGGGCGGGCAGGTCTGCGTGGGCGCCATCGCCGGGGCCTACGGCGTGCGGGGCGAGGTGCGGCTGAAGAGCTTCACCGCCGACCCCGAGGCCGTCGCCTCCTACGGGCCGCTCGCCACCGAGGACGGCGCGCGGCGCTTCGAGGTCACGCTGCTCGGGCGGGTCAAGAACGCGCTGCGCGTCCGGCTTTCCGGCGTCGGGACGAAGGAGGAGGCCGACGCGCTGCGCGGCACCCGCCTTTACGTCCCGCGCGCGCGGTTGCCGGATCTTCCCGAAGACGAGTTCTACCACGCCGACCTGATCGGTCTGGAGGTGACGGACACGGGCGGCGCGACGCTCGGCCGGGTCAAGGCCGTGCACGACCACGGGGCCGGCGACCTGCTCGAGATCCTCGTCCCCGGCGCGCGCCAGACCGTGCTCCTGCCCTTCACCCGCGCGGCGGTGCCCACCGTGGACCTCGCCGCGGGGCGCATCGTCGCCGACCCGCCCGAGGGGCTTTTCGAATGAGCGACCGCCCCGCCCGCTCCCATGGCCGGAAATCGATCCGGGCCGCGTCCGCCCCGCGAGAGCTCGTGCCGGCGCAGGAGGCGCTGGCGGGCGTCTGGACCGCGCAGGTCGTCACCCTCTTTCCCAAGGCGTTCCCGGGCGTGCTCGGCCTCTCGCTCACCGGGCGCGGGCTGAAGGACGGGCTCTGGCAGCTCGAGACGATCGACCTTCGTCGCTTCGGCGAAGGCCGCCACCGCAACGTGGACGACACGCCGGCGGGCGGCGGCGCGGGCATGGTCCTCCGACCGGACGTGCTCGGCCGCGCCATCGAGGAGGCGCAGGCCGCGGCGCCGCCGGACCGCCCGCTCGTCGCGCCGAGCCCGCGCGGCGCGCCCTTCACCCAGCATCGCGCCCGGGCGCTGGCGGAGGGGCCGGGCGTCACGCTGATCTGCGGGCGTTTCGAGGGGATCGACGAGCGCGCGCTCGACCATTACGGGGTCGAGGAGGTCTCGATCGGGGATTTCGTCCTCACCGGCGGCGAGATCGCCGCGATGGCCTTGATCGACGCGACGGTCCGACTTATACCCCGCGTGCTCGGGAATCAGGCGTCCGTCGAGGAGGAATCCTTCTCGCACGGTCTTTTGGAGCACCCGCAGTACACAAGGCCGGCCGTCTGGAAGGGGCGCGAGATCCCGGAGGTTCTCCTCTCCGGGCACCACGCGCGGATCACCGAATGGCGGCAGGCGGAGGCCGAAAGGCTGACAAGGAAACGGCGCCCTGATCTCTGGCGGGCCTGGTGCGAAGCGCATGGCAGGGACCCGGAGGACGACCGAGAGCTCTGAGGGCCATCACCTTCGCGGGGCCACCGCGAGCGAGAATAGGAGTGGGTCAGATGGATCTGATCGCGGAACTGGAGGCGGAGCAGATCGCCTCGCTGGGGAAGGTCATCCCCGACTTCAAGGCCGGCGACACGGTGCGCGTCGGCTTCAAGGTGACCGAGGGCACGCGCACGCGGGTGCAGAACTTCGAGGGCGTCTGCATCAGCCGCAAGAACGGCAAGGGCATCGACGGCTCGTTCACCGTGCGCAAGATCTCCTTCGGCGAGGGCGTGGAGCGCGTGTTCCCGCTCTACTCCACCAACATCGACAGCATCACCGTCGTGCGCCGCGGCAAGGTGCGCCGCGCGAAGCTCTACTACCTGCGGTCGCGCCGCGGCAAGTCCGCCCGGATCGCGGAGCAGACCAACTACCGCGCCCCCAAGGGCGCCGGGGCCGAAGCCTGAGGAGCCGCGCCATGAAGAAAGACATCCATCCCGACTACCACTTCATCGACGTGAAGCTCGTCAACGGCGACGTGGTGCGCATGCGCTCGACCTGGGGCGGCGAGGGCGAGACCCTGTCGCTCGACGTCGATCCCTCCGTTCACCCGGCCTGGACGGGCGGCGGCGGACGCCTCATGGACACCGGCGGCCGCGTGTCGAAGTTCAAGAAGAAATACGAGGGCCTCGGCT
>CAZPCU010000459.1:0-2109 GCA_964585075.1 uncultured Rhodobacterales bacterium | reverse complement strand
GAGAAAGCAGATCTCGTCCGCGCCCGCGGCGTCGTAGGCCCGCGCCGCTTCGACGGGGTCGCCCGCGTCCACCAGATCGACGAAGTTCACGCCTTTCACGACGCGGCCGTCGGCCACGTCGAGACAGGGGATGAGGCGGGTCTTGAGCATGGGGCGCGTGATACGCCCGCCACCCCGCCACGGCAAGGGCGGCGCTCACCTCTGCGTGAGCAACGAACTCGTGACTGGCCGCGCCGGGCGGGGCGTCGGACTGTCGCGGCGCAGGTCCATGGAAGGAGACCCCCATGCCGGTTCGCACATCTCTCGCCGCGCTCGCATTGGCGCTGGCCCCGCTGCCATCGCTGGCGCAGGACATCGCGCGCGTCTCGTCCGACAAGAGCGTGGCGGCCGCGGCCGACGCCTTCGTCGCCGCGGTCGAGGAGGCGGGCGTGACCGTGTTCGCGCGGGTCGATCACGGCGCGGGCGCCCGAAGCGTCGGGGCGGATGTGGGCGCGTCGCAGCTCGTCGTTTTCGGCAGCCCCAAGGTCGGCACGCCGGCGATCGAGGCCGACCGGCTGGCGGGGCTCGCCCTGCCGCTCAAGGTGCTGGTTTACGAGGATGCCGACGGCCGGGTCTGGCTGGCCTACGAGCCGCCGGCCTCGGCGCTCGGCCGCTTCGACGGGATTGCGCCCGATGCTCCGGTGATCGGGGCGATGGCCGCCGCGATCGACAGGTTCACGAAGGCCGCGGCCGAATAGCCTCAGCCCGCGAGCGCCGCGAGCGCCGCCTTCAGGTCGAGCTTCCCGTCATATAGCGCGCGGCCCGAGATGGCGCCCGCGATCGCGCCGGTGTCGCGGAGCGCGATCAGGTCGGCCAGCGACGACACGCCCCCCGACGCGATGACCGGGATGGAAACCGCGCGCGCCAGCGCCTCGGTCGCGGCCACGTTCGGCCCGCCCATCGCGCCGTCGCGGTCGATGTCGGTATAGATGATCGCGGCCACGCCGGCGTCCTCGAAGCGGCGGGCGAGGTCGGTGGCCTCCACCTCCGTCTCCTCGGCCCAGCCCCGCGTGGCGACCCGGCCCGCGCGCGCGTCGATGCCCACCGCGACCTGGCCCGGGAAGGCCCGCGCGGCCTCGCGGACGAGCTCGGGCTCTTCCACCGCGACGGTGCCGAGGATCACCCGGGCGAGCCCGGCGTCCAGCCAGCGTTCGATCGTCGCCATGTCCCGGATGCCGCCGCCGAGCTGCGCGGGCGTGCCGGGGCAGGCGGCGAGGATCGCCTCCACGGCGCCGGCGTTCACCGGCCGCCCCGCGAAGGCGCCGTTCAGGTCCACGAGGTGCAGCCACTCCGCCCCCGCCTCGACGAAGGTGCGGGCCTGCGCGGCGGGGTCGTCGTTGAAGACGGTGGCCTTCTCCATCTCGCCGCGCAGGAGGCGCACCGCCTTGCCGTCCTTCAGGTCGATCGCGGGGTAGAGGATCATGGGCGCGCTCCGTCTCGGGGTCGGGGCGCTTCTGCCCGGACGGCGCGGCGAATGCAATGCGCGCCCGCCGACGCCGGGTCACGCTTGATCGGCCGGGCGCGCGCCGCGCAGGATGCCGGCCGGGAGGACCGAAAAGGGAGGACAGGAATGACACGCATGCTCGCCGCCGTCGCGGCGCTCCTGCTCGGGGCCGGCGCGGCGCTCGCCGATCCGGTGCTCGGCACCTGGCAGACCGAGCCCGACGACGGGGCCTTCGCCCATGTGAAGATGCAGCCCTGCGGCGACGCGATCTGCGGGACCATCGCGCGCACCTTCAACGCAGAGGGCGAATACCGCTCCGACACGATCGGGCGGCAGATCGTCCGCGGGATGGTGCCCCAGGGGGACGGCCGTTACGAGGGGCGGGTCTGGAGGCCCTCCAACGACAAGGTCTATCTCGGCAAGATCGACCTCGAGGGGGACCGGCTGAAGCTGCGCGGCTGCGTGGCGGGCGGGCTCATCTGCGCGAGCCAGACCTGGGCGCGGGTGGACTGACCCGGCGTGCGGCGCGGCTCAGGGCCGCCAGCGCAGGAAATTGGCGATGAGGCGGAGCCCCGTCGCCGCGCTCTTCTCGGGGTGGAACTGGGTGCCGAACAGCGTGTCGCGCC
>CAZPCU010000458.1:0-2128 GCA_964585075.1 uncultured Rhodobacterales bacterium | reverse complement strand
CGCCTCGCGGAGAAGCCCCGTCATCGGGTGATCCGCCGGCTGGCCGGCATGATGCGCGATCAGCGCAGCCGCTGCTTCGGCGGCGTCGCGGCCCTCCGGCAGCCCAAGCGCCCAATCGAAGAAGATCGAGCGACAATCCTCGCGCCCGATGCCCTCGATGCGGTAGGCCTCGCGGATGAGGCCCTTGGGATCGGCCGGGTCGCGGGTCATGCGCTGTCCTCCGTCTCGGCGGGAAGATGGGCGTCGATCACGGACGCGGCGCGTTCCGTCACCTCGCCGAGGCGGCGCGAGAGCGCCTCGAGCCCCTCGATCCCGGTGAGCCGCGCGAGCAGTGCCGCGCCGCCCTCGCCGATGCGGTCGTCGGTGAGCGGACCCTCGCTCAGGAGCTTCGAGGCGATCTGCACCTGCCAGCAGAGCGTCCAGGCCTCCTCCAGCGCGGCCGCGCCCTCGCGGTCCAGCCAGCCCGCCTCGGCCCCCGCGGCGATCCCGTCCTGGGGCGCGCGCGAGGGCGCGGCCCCGAGCAGCGCGCCGGCCTGGGTGAAGAGCTCCACGTCCTGGAGCCGTCCCGGGCCGAGCTTCGCGTCCCAGGGCCCCTCGGGCGATTTCGCGGCGCGGATGCGGGCGCGCATCTTCGCCACCTCGCCGAGCACCCTGTCCCGGTCCTTCCGGCCCAGAAGGCTCCGGCGGAAGCGCTCCACCTCTTCCGAGAGCGCGGCGTCGCCGGCCACGGCGCGCGCGCGGGTGAGGGCGAGATGCTCCCAGACCCAGGCCTCCTCGCGCTGGTAGGACTGGAAGCTCTGCCAGCTCGTGGCCACGGGGCCCTGCTTTCCCGAGGGGCGCAGGCGCATGTCCACCTCGTAGAGACGGCCCTCGGCGGTCTGGGCGCTCACCGCGGTGACGAGCGCCTGGGTGAGACGGGCGTAATAGGCCCGCGACGAGAGCGGCCGCCGGCCATCGGACTGCTCCACCCCGGCCGCGTCGTAGATCACGATGAGGTCCAGGTCGGAGGTGGGGGCCATCCGCGCCGCCCCGAGCGATCCCATCCCGAGCACCATCGCGCCGCGCCCCGGCGGGGCCCCGTGCTTGGCCGCGAACTGGTCCACGACCGCGGGCCAGAGCGCGCGCAGGCTCGCCTCGGCGAGCGCGGCGTATAGCTGGCCGGCCTCCACGCAGCCCACCTGCCCGCGGAGCAGATGCACGCCCACGCGGAAATGCACCTCCCTGGCCCAGCGGCGCGCGGCGTCGAGCTTGCGCTCGTAGTCGTCCTCGCGGGAGAGCCGCGCCGAAAGCTCCCCGGCAAGCGCCTCCGCCCCGGGAATCGGCGCGAAGAAGTCGCCGGCGATCACAGCGTCGAAGACCCCGGCATGGCGCGAGAGGTGACGCGCCAGCGCCGGCGCGGTGCCCGCGATGTCCACCAGAAGGTCGATCAGGTGCGGGTTGGCCTCGAAAAGCGAGAAGAGCTGCACGCCCGCCGGCAGCCCCGCGAGGAAGCCGTCGAAGGCGGCCAGCGCCTCCTCGGGCCGCGCGGTGCGCGCGAGGCGGGCGAGGATCTCGGGCCGGAGCCGCTCGAAGATCGCCATGGCGCGGCCCGACCGCAGCGCGGGGTAGCTCGGCCAGCGGGCGGTGACGCTTTCGTCGATCTCGGGCGCGTCCGGCGCTTCGCTGGCGGGCGGCGCGGCGTCGGGGGCGAAGAAGCCCTCGGTGAGTTCGTGCACCTCGGTCAGCCGCTCGGTCAGCGCGCGGCGAAGCGTTTCCGTCTCCTCCCCCATGAAGGCGGCGAGCCGCTCGAAGCCCGCCTCGGAGCGCGGCAGCGCGTGGGTCTGCGCGTCGTGGATCATCTGCACGCGGTGCTCCACCTCGCGGTGGGACCGGTAGTGCCGGGCGAGCGTTTGGGCCACCTCCTCCGGCACCCAGCCCTTCTCGGCCAGCACGCCGAGTCCGGCCACCGTGCCGCGCACGCGCAGGTCGGGATCGCGCCCGCCGGCGATGATCTGGCGGGTCTGGGTGAAGAACTCGATCTCGCGGATGCCGCCGCGGCCGAGTTTCATGTCGTGGCCCGGCAGCGTGATCGGCCCGTGCAGCCCCTTGTGCTCGCGGATGCGCAGCCGCATGTCGTGCGCCTCCTCGA
>CAZPCU010000457.1:0-2131 GCA_964585075.1 uncultured Rhodobacterales bacterium | reverse complement strand
CCGACATGCGCCATGAGCGCGCCGTCGGCGAAGCCCACCAGCGCGTGGACGAGCGATTCCGGGTGCACGACGACCTCGATCCGCTCCGGATCGATGCCGAAAAACTCTTTTGTTTCAACTACCTCCAGCGCCTTGTTGAACATGGACGCGCTGTCGATCGTGATGCGCTGGCCCATCTCCCAGTTGGGATGGGTCGCCGCCTCCGCGGGCGTGGCCCGGGCCAGCCGCTCCAGCGGCCAGTCCCGGAACGCGCCGCCCGAGGCGGTGATGACGACCCGCTCGACCGCCGCCATGTCCTCGCCCACGAGCGCCTGGAACACCGCCGAGTGCTCGCTGTCCACCGGCAGCACCCGCCCGCCGTGACGCCTTGCCGTGGCGAGGACGAGCGGCCCGGCGCAGACCATGCTTTCCTTGTTGGCGAGCGCGAGGGTCGCGCCCTGGGCGAGCGCCGCGAGGCCGGGCGCCAGCCCCGCCGCGCCGACGATGGCGGACATCACCCAGTCCGCCGGCCGCGCCGCGGCCTCCGCCAGCGCGCCCTGCCCCGCCGCCGCCGCGACGCCGGAGCCTGCGAGCGCGGCGCGAAGATCGTCCAGCAGGTCTTCGCGGGCCGTCACCGCGATTTCGGCCCCGAGCCGCCGGGCATCCTCGGCCAGCCGCGCGACGTTGCTTCCGCCGGTGAGCGCGACGACCTCGAACTCCCCGGGCGCGCGCGCGATCAGGTCCAGCGTGTTCTGCCCGATGGACCCGGTGGCGCCAAGGATGCTCACGCGGCGCATCAGGCCGCTCCCGGAAGGTCGGCGAGCGCCCCCACGACGAGGACCATGACCGCCGCGCCGGTCATCGCGTCGAACCGGTCCATGAGCCCGCCATGGCCCGGCAGCAGCGCCGAGCTGTCCTTGACGCCGAGATGCCGCTTCAGCGCGCTTTCCGCGATGTCGCCGGCCTGCGCCGCCATGGCGACGGCGACGGAGACGGCCGCGAGCCCCGCGCCCGCCCCGGTGACGCCCGCGAAGGCGAGTCCGGCGAGCGCGGCGGCGATCCAGCCCGCCACGGTGCCCGACCACGTCTTCTTGGGGCTCACGCGCGGCCAGAGCTTCGGCCCGCCGAGGCGGCGGCCCGCGAAATAGCCGGCGACGTCGCTCGCCACCACGACCGCGACCAGCCAGAGCACCCAGGCAAGGCCGCCTTCGGCACGGAGATCGAGAAGGCTCGCCCCGGCGAGCAGGAAGAGCAGCAGGAATCCCACGGCCAGGGCGCGGCGCCGGTCGAGCAGCGCGAAGGCGGCCAGCGGCGGCGCGAGGAGAAGCGGCAGCGCCGCCCAGCCCGGCAAGGCGGCCGCGGCCAGCAAGGCGAGCGCCGTGGCCGCGCCGATCCCGGAGGCCCTTCCGGGACGGCCCGGCGCCAGCATGGACAGGAGTTCCCACGCCATGCCGCCCAGGACGGCGGCGACAAGCAGCGCGAAGACCCCGCCGCCTGCCCAGAGCGCAAGGAGGCCCACCGCCAGAACGGCCGCGGCCGTTCCGATCCGCGTCGAGAGATCGTCCCACCGGCCCAAGGCGGCGCTCATGCCTTCACCGCGCCGAACCGGCGTTCCCGCGAGGCGAAGGCGCGGAGGAGGCGCCCGAACTCGGCCTCCGTGAAATCCGGCCAGAGCGTGTCGATGAACTCGTATTCGGCATAGGCGGACTGCCAGAGCAGGAAGTTGGAGATCCGCGCCTCGCCCGAGGTGCGGATCACGAGATCCGGGTCCGGCAGCACGCATGTGTCGAGGTAGCGGGGCAACGTCTCCTCGTCCACGTCCGCGGGGCGGAGCCGGCCCGCCGCCACGTCCTCGGCGAGCCTGCGGGTGGCGCGCGCGACCTCGTCGCGGCCGCCGTAATTGAGCGCGATGGTGAGGTTCGTGCCCTGGCAGCCGGATGTGAGAAGCTCGAGCTCGTCCATGAGCTCGGTCAGCTTGTCGTCGAGGCGCACGCGGTCACCGATGAAGCGCACCCGCACGTCGTTGGCCAGAAGCGCGCGCGCCTCGCGGCGGATGTAGCCGCGAAACAGGCTCATGAGCCCGGCCACCTCGATCTGGGTCCGCTTCCAGTTCTCCGTGGAAAAGCCGAACACCGTCAAGTATTTCACGCCC
>CAZPCU010000456.1:0-2135 GCA_964585075.1 uncultured Rhodobacterales bacterium | reverse complement strand
CAGTCCGATCCCTTCACCGTGTCGTACATGTGCCACTGCCAGTGGTCCGGGCCCATGTTGCCCAAGGACGCGGCGATGCCGCCCTGGGCGGCCACGGTGTGCGAGCGCGTGGGGAACACCTTGGTCACGCAGGCGGTCCGGAGCCCCTGCTCCGCCATGCCGAGCGTGGCCCGGAGCCCCGAGCCGCCCGCGCCCACCACCACCACGTCGTAGTCATGCGTCTCGTAGTCGTATGCTGCCATGGAACCCTGCTCCGTTGTCTCAAAGCGCCAGCTTGGCCACGGCGAAGACGCCGACGGCGGCGGCCGCGTAGCTGAGGCAGATCATCGCCACGATGAGCACCTTCTGGCGCGTGCCGTGAACGTAGTCCTCGATCATGGTCTGGACGCCGCCGCGGAAATGGTGGAAGCCCACGAGGAAGGTCAGGATCGCGACCACCGCCGGGAAGGGCCGCTGGTAGTAGGCCACCACCTCCTCGTAGGGCCGGCCGAGCGCCTGCCCGAAGGTGAACACGAACAGCGGCACGAGCCCGACGAGCGCCGCCGCCGAGACGATCATGCGCCAGTGATGCTCGGTGCCGGTCTTCGCCGCGCCCATGCCCTCGGCGCGCTTGCGGGCGGTCAGAATGTGCATCGCGGGCCTCCCTCAGATCACGAGAACGGTGAGGATCGTCAGCGCCACCGAGCCGCCGATCATGATGTAGCCCATCAGGTAGGAGCTATCGAGGTCGAGGCCCCGCCCGCTGTCCCAGACGAGGTGACGGATGCCGCCGAGCATGTGATACCAGAGCGCCCAGAGCGACAGGAAGAGCACCAGATCCCCGAACCAGCTGCGGAGCACCGCGTCGGCGGTGGCGAACGCCTCCGGCCCGGCGGCGGCGGCGAGGAACCACCAGACCACGAGCAGCGCCGCGACGATGAGCGCGTTGCCGGTGATGCGCACGAAGATCGACGTCACCGAGGTGAGCTGCGGGCGGTAGATCTGCAGATGGGGCGAGAGCGGGCGGTTGCCTCTGTTCACGTCGGCCATGGCATTTCCTTTCGGTCTCCGCGCACTTGATAGCGCATTTTTCGCCGCTGTCATGGGGGCAAAGCCGCCCGGGGGCGGGAAAATCATCGGGTCGTGCGGCCGGAGGGCGGCATTCGTGATCACAGCCCTACGGCCCGTGATCACGAAAATCCCCTTTTCCGTCATGGTCCCGCCGGCAGCGCCGACACCTGCCGCGCCGTCTCGCGGAGGAGCTTCTGACGGATTCGCGCCGGATATTCCGCGAACCCGTTGGCCGTGACGACGAAGGCACCTTCGCCCGTGATCACGTTTTCCCAGAACCAGCCCGTCAGATCCTCTTCCTGCCCCTCGATCACGAGCGCGTTGACGCTGATCCCCGCGGCGCGGAGGCGCGGCAGAACCTCGGCCGGCGCGACGCCTTCGTTCGAGCGCCCGTCGCCAGAGACGTCGATCACCCGGCGGCGGCAGTCCGCCACGGCCGCCATCTCTGCGAGCGCGACGTCGAGGGCCTCGCCCACCGCGGTGGAGAAGTTGCGCCAGATGCGCGGGTCGGCGCCGATCCGGTCGGCGAGCGCGTCCGCGCCCTCGAAATCCCTGACCACGGTCCATGGCACCGTGACGCGCTGGCGCCCCGTGCCCGTCCACTGCATCAGCGCCACGCGCGCTTCGGCCCGCACCAGCGCCTCGGACACGACCGGATCGCGCAGCGCCAGGGCGAGGCCGTCGCGCTGGATCGCGTATTCGGCCATGACCACGGAGCCGGAGACGTCCACGGCGAGCATGAGCGCGAGATCGCAGGCGCGCGCGGACGCGGCCGGCGCGAGACAGGCGAGAACGCCGAGTAGCAGCGGAAGCCTGCGGCACATCGCGCCAGTCTAGCCCGGCGCGCCTCGGCAGGCGATCACATCGGCATCAGCGCCCAGTAATCGAGATCCAGGAGGACGTGGGGCAGATACTTCCCGTCCGCGCCCTTGAGCGTGAAGGGCTCGCCGCCCTTTGTCGCCACCAGCCGCAGCCGGAGCGCGCCGACGCCGGGCGCCGGCGTCTCGGCCATGTCCAGCACCTCGGACCAGGCGCGCACCGTGTCGCCCGCGAAGCAGGGATTGGCGTGGGTGCCGGCGTTGACG
>CAZPCU010000455.1:0-2136 GCA_964585075.1 uncultured Rhodobacterales bacterium | reverse complement strand
GAGCCCGCCCTGCTTGTGACATTGGCGGGCCCATTCGGTGAGCAGGATCTCGATCGGATCGCCCAGCGCAGATTCATCGGGCCCGCCGGTGGTCATCGGCGCGATGATGCTGCCCCGGTAGCCCAGGAGCGAGATGTGGCCTAGCACGTGTTGGCGGTTCTCCGTGCCGACGCGGACGAGGTACTCGCCCTCGCCGCCGGCCTCGCGCGAGCCCCACGTGTGTTGGCCGTCGAAGTCGCCCACGTTGGTCATCAGCTCGCCCCACTGGCTCGCCAATAGATTGACGACGTTGACGCCCTCCGCGGCGCCCTCGAGCTGGGCCGACATCGGCGAGAGGAAGTGCACGTGCGTATCGGCGCTGACCCAGCCCTTTTCGCGCCAGGGGAGGATGCGCTCGATCTCGAATACGATCTCGTCGGTCTCGGGGGTCACGTCGCGCGCGGTGTCGGCCTGCGCCTTCTCGAGTTCCTCGGTGCCGTCCTTCACGCCCTTCTTGAAGGCGGTGATGCCCTTGCCGACCTCGCCCATGAGCGAACTGATCTTCCCGCGCCCGAACAGCACGAGCACGACGATGGCGATGAGCAGAAGGCCGGGAAGTCCGATGTTGTTGAGCATGACGTCTCTCCTGGGTCATGGGCGCGCCGGCGGTCCGGCGCGGCGGGCGGCGCGCCCGGAAAAGCCACCCGGCCTTTTACTCTCATCCGGAGCGGCGCGAAAGCGCGAAAGCCGCGGCGGAGAGGGCTTCGGAACCGGATTTCGGGGGTCATCTTGTCACTATCCTGTCAACTGACAGAATAATGTCGAAAGCTGTCCGAATCACCCCGCCCGAGCCCGCCATGAAACGCGCCGACCGACTCTACGCCCTGATCGAGATCCTGAAGCGCGGCGGGCCGCACCGCGCCGAGGATCTCGCCCGCCGGATGGGGGTCTCGACGCGCACCATCTACCGCGACATGGAGACGCTCGCCGCCTCCGGCGTGCCCGTGGAAGGCAACCGCGGGGAAGGCTACCGCGCCTCCGCGGCGCTCACCCTGCCGCCGCTCAACCTCACCGAGGCCGAGCTCGAGATCCTGCACCTGGCGCTCGCGGTGATGGGCGAGGCGGTGGACGAGGAGCTCCGCGCCGCCGCGGTCTCGCTCTCGGCCAAGATCGAGGCGGTCCTGCCCGAGGAGCCCGGCGCGCAGGCCCGTTTCGGCCTCGCCACCTACCCCTTCGAGGCCGCCGCGCAGGGCTTCGCCCACATGCCGCGCCTGCGCGCGGCCATCCGCGCGCGCCAGAAGCTCCGCGTCCGCATGACGGGCGGCGGCGGCGCGCGGGTGGTGCGCCCGCTCAAGGTGGACTACTGGGGCCGGGTCTGGTCGGCCGTCGTCTGGGACGAGGCGGCGGCGGATTTCGCCACGCTCCGGCTGGACCGGATCGAGGATCTCGTCACCGTCCCCGCGCTGTTCGTGGACGAACCGGGCAAGCGCCTCGCCGATTTCGAGGCGCGGTCCTGACCGGCCGCGCCCCGGCCCGGAGCCTTCCTGGCAGGAATATCCCTGGGGAGACGCGCGGCGCGCGCAGCGGGGGCCGCGCCGCCGGAAACGCTGCCGCTCAGTCGCGCGCCGGGAAGACGAAGCAGCGGTCCCGCCGCACGGTCAGCCAGAGCGGCCGGCCGGGCCTGGGCAGAAACACGTTGGGCACGGTGGCCTTCAGGACCGAGCCGTCATGGTCCATGCGGAACTCGACGAGGCTCTCGTTGCCGAGGAAGCGCGCCCGCTCCACCACGCCCCGCGCCGCCACGCCGTCCCGCGCCGTGGGATGCGGCCCGTGCCCGCCGCGGTCGAAGTCGATGCCGACGTGCTGGGGTCGGAAGACGATGTCCACCTCCGCCCCGTCCGGCACACCGGGCGCGAGGAACTGGCCGAAGGGCGTCTCGGTGAGCGCGCCGCGCACCGTGCCCCGGATCACGTTGATGTCCGAGAAGAACGCCACCGCCGCCTTGTCGAGGGGCGCGTTGTAGATGTTGTAGGGCGCGCCCTGCTGCACGATCCGCCCGCCGCGCATCAGCGCGATCTCGTCGGCCATGCGCATCGCCTCGTCGGGCTCGTGGGTCACCAGCAGCACGGCGGTGCCCTCGGCCTTCAGCAGGTCGAG
>CAZPCU010000454.1:0-2136 GCA_964585075.1 uncultured Rhodobacterales bacterium | reverse complement strand
CGGCACGCCCGACGACGTCGAAGAGCCTGACGCGCTGGAGATGGTGGAGGCCGAAGTCACGAAACCCGATCAGGTCGCCCGGGCGCTCGACGGCTCCGACGCTGCCGTGAACGCGGTGAGCCTTTACGTGCAGGCGCAAGGGATCGGCTTCGAGGACATCCATGTTGACGGGGCGCGCCGCTCACGCGGGATCAGGTGGCGCTCATGCGCGGTGACAAGGTCGCCGCCGAGGACCTGCCCGGGCTCTCCGATCTCGGGATCGAGCCGCGCTCGCTCGCCGGCGCGCTGCGGGCCCGCTTCGGCGAGTCTTGACCGACGTTAATGCCCTGCGCGGCGCGTTCCGTCATGTCTGGCCGCAGAATTGCGAAGGGCACTGCCCGAAAGGGAGCGAGAATGGATCGCCTGAGTATCCTGCTCACGCTCGTCACGGAATCGGTCCTCGTCGGGGGCCTCGTGATCATCGTGCTATCGCTCGGTCTTTACAATTGGGTTCCCATCGCCGCTGCCGTGGCCGTGGGTCTCGTGCTCACATGGCCCGCGGCCTACGCCGTCTCGCGCTGGATCAAGCGCCGCGACCCGAACTGGAGCATCGAGAGCGGCAAGCCCGGCAAGCGCGAGGAGGAAGGGACCGACTATCCCGAAACCTGATCGCAAGGAGGGAGACGCGATGCCCGAAGCCGTTCTTTGCCACGCGACACGCACGCCGGTCGGCCGGTTCGGAGGCACGCTCAAGAACACCCCTGCCCCCGAACTCGGCGCCGCGGTCGTGCGCGAGACGCTCCGGCGGAGCGGGGTCGCGGCCGACGCGGTGGACGGTCTCGTCTTCGGCGAGGTCGTCACCGCGGGGGTCGGCATGAACCCCGCCCGGCAAGCGGCCATGAAGGGGGGGCTTCCGGAAAGCGTGCCCGCCATGACGGTCAACCGCGTCTGCGGCTCCGGCGCCCAGGCCATCGCGACCGCCGCGCAGGAGGTCTGGCTCGGCCATGCCCGCTGCATGATCGCGGGCGGAATGGAGAACATGGACCAGGGCCCCTATCTTCTGGGCCGTGCGCGCTGGGGCTATCGCATGGGGCCCGGCCAGGTCGCGGACGCGACGCTCCGCGACGGGCTGAACGACGCGTTCTCCGGCGCGCATTCGGGCTGGCACACGGAGGACCTCGTCGAAGCGCGGCAGATCTCGCGCGATGCACAGGACGCCTGGGCCGCGCGCTCGCAACAGCGCTTCGCCGAGGCCCAGGCCGCGGGCCGGTTCGACGCCGAGATCGTGCCAGTGACGGTCGAGGACAAGGCCGGGGGGAAAGAGTTCTCGAAGGACGAGTCGAACCGGCCCGACGCGACGGAGGAGGGGCTGGCGAAGCTGCGCCCCGCCTTCCGGGAGGACGGCACGATCACCGCCGGCAACGCGCCGGGGCTGAACACGGCCGCCTCGGCGATGATCGTCGCCACGCCGGAGTTCGCCGAGGAGCACGGGCTGGAGGTGGCCGCCAGGCTGGTCGCGGTAGGGGTCGGCGCGGTCGAGCCCGGCATGTTCGGCCTGGGCCCCGTGCCGGCTGTGCACCAGGCACTCGACCGGGCCGGCTGGTCGGTGGGCGACATCGGGCGGGCCGAGATCAACGAGGCGTTCGCCGCGATCGCCATCGCGCTCACCCGCGAACTCGGACTGCCGGAGGAGGACGTGAACGTGGACGGCGGTGCCATCGCCCTCGGGCATCCGATCGGCGCCACCGGCGCGATACTGACGACCCGTCTGCTCCACTCGATGGAGCGCGACGGCGTGAACCGCGGGCTGGTGACGCTCTGCATCGGCGGCGGACAGGGCATCGCCCTTCTGCTCGAGCGCGACGCCTGAGCCCGGACGCGAAACGAAGGAAAGGAACGAACCATGTCATTCGACGACAGGACGGCCCTCGTCACCGGGGGCGTTCAGGGTCTCGGCGCGGCGGCCGCGCGCGCCCTCGCCGATGCGGGGGTTTCCGTCGCCGTGGGCCATCTCGGCGCGGCCGAACGCGCCGAAGCCTTCGGCCGCGAGACCGGCATGCCCGTCTTCGAGTGGGACGTGAGCGATTTCGACGCCTGCGCCCGCAGCGTCGCGCAGGTGGAGGAGGCCATCGGCCCCATCGACATCCTGGTGAACAA
>CAZPCU010000453.1:0-2139 GCA_964585075.1 uncultured Rhodobacterales bacterium | reverse complement strand
GCGCGGTCATCACCAAGGCGAAGAAGTCGATCGCCGGCTTCCGCGTGCGCGAGGACATGCCGCTCGGCGCCAAGGTGACGCTCCGCGGCGCGCGCATGTACGAGTTCCTCGATCGCCTCGTCACCATCGCCATGCCCCGCATCCGCGACTTCCGAGGCGTGCCGGGCACGTCCTTCGACGGGCGCGGGAACTACGCGATGGGCCTCAAGGAGCACATCGTCTTCCCCGAGATCGACTACGACAAGGTCGACGAGGTCTGGGGAATGGACATCGTAATCGCCACCACCGCGAAGACCGACGCGGAAGCCAAGGCGCTGTTGAAGCACTTCAACATGCCCTTCGCCAGCTGAGCGCCGGAGGAGACACGACATGGCCAAGAAAGCAATGATCGAGCGCGAGAAGAAGCGCCAGCGGATGGTGGAGAAATACGCCGCCAGGCGCGCCGCGCTCAAGGAGATCGCGAACGACGAGTCCAAGCCGATGGAAGAGCGCTTCAAGGCGCGGCTGAAGCTCGCCAAGCTTCCGCGCAACAGCTCGCCCACGCGGCTGCACAACCGCTGCCAGCTGACCGGCCGGCCGCACGCCTACTACCGCAAGCTCAAGGTCAGCCGTATCGCGCTGCGCGAGCTGGGCTCGACCGGGCAGGCCCCGGGCCTCGTGAAGTCGAGCTGGTGAGGGAGACCGAGAGATGAACGATCCTATCGGCGATATGCTCACCCGCATCCGCAACGCCCAGATGCGCGGCAAGTCCACCGTCGTCACGCCGGCCTCCAAGCTTCGCGCCTGGGTGCTCGACGTGCTGGCCGACGAAGGCTACATCCGCGGCTACGAGAAGGGCGCCGACGAGCGCGGCCACCCGACGCTCGAGATCGCGCTCAAGTATTTCGACGGCACGCCCGTCATCCGCGAGCTCAAGCGCGTCTCCAAGCCCGGACGCCGCGTCTATCTCGGCGTGAAGGACCTGCCGCAGGTGCGCCAGGGCCTCGGCGTGTCCATCGTCTCGACGCCCAAGGGCGTGATGTCGGACGCGGCGGCGCGCTCGGCGAACGTGGGCGGCGAAGTGCTCTGCACCGTATTCTGAGGAGAAAGGCATGTCTCGTATCGGAAAACAGCCGGTCGCCATTCCCTCGGGCGTGACCGCCAGCGTCTCGGGCCAGACCGTCGAGGTGAAGGGGCCGAAGGGCACCCGCAGCTGGACGGCCACCGACGACGTGACGATCGCGCAGGAGGACGACGCGATCACCGTCAGCCCGCGCGGCCAGTCCAAGCGGGCGCGCCAGCAGTGGGGCATGAGCCGCACCAACATCGCCAACCTCGTCAAGGGCGTCACCGAGGGCTTCAGGAAGGAACTCGAGATCCAGGGCGTGGGCTACCGCGCCCAGGCGCAGGGCAACACCCTGAAGCTCAATCTCGGCCTCAGCCACGATGTGGATTTCCCGGTCCCGGAGGGTGTCACGGTCACAACGCCGAAGCCCACCGAGATCGTCGTCGAGGGCCACGACGAGCAGCTCGTCGGCCAGGTCGCGGCCAACATCCGCGACTGGCGGCGGCCCGAGCCCTACAAGGGCAAGGGGATCCGCTACAAGGGCGAGTACATCTTCCAGAAGGAAGGCAAGAAGAAGTAAGGACGCGCAGAGATGGCTAACAGCAAGAGACAACTGTTCCAGAAGCGCCGCCTGCGCGTCCGGAACAAGCTCAAGAAGATGAATACCGGGCGCCCGCGCCTGTCGGTTCATCGCTCGAACAAGAACATTCACGTCCAGCTCATCGACGACATGGAGGGCCGGACGCTCGCGTCGGCCTCCTCGCTCGAGGCTTCGCTCGGCGTGATTGGGAAGAACAACGTGGAAGCCGCCGCGAAGGTGGGCGCCGCGATCGCCGAGCGCGCCAAGGCGGCCGGCGTGGAAGAGTGCTACTTCGACCGGGGCGGCTTTCTTTTCCACGGCGGCATCAAGGCGCTGGCGGACGCGGCCCGCGAAGGCGGCCTGAAGTTCTGAGGAGACGGACATGGCTAGAGAACCCCAGGGCGGCCGCGGCCGCCGCGAGCGCGACGAAGCGCCCGAATTCGCCGATCGTCTCGTCGCGATCAACCGCGTCGCCAAGACGGTGAAGGGCGGCAAGCGCTTCGGCTTCGCGGCG
>CAZPCU010000452.1:0-2147 GCA_964585075.1 uncultured Rhodobacterales bacterium | reverse complement strand
CGGCTTCTGGTTCTCGCCCGAACGCGAGATGCTGCAGGCGCTGATCGACAAGAGCCAGGAGCATGTGACCGGCACGGTGCGGCTCAAGCTCTACAAGGGCCTCGCCCGCACCGTGGGGCGGTGGTCGGACCATTCGCTCTACTCCGAGGCGCATGTGACCTTCGAGGACGACGCGGGCGCCTACGACCAGGCCGACGCCAAGGGCTTCATCCAGCTCAACGCGCTCCGGCTGAAACTGCTCGCCTCTCGGAAGAAGCGGCTCGGCGACTGATCCGGCCGAGGCGCCGGTTCCCCAGAGCGTCGCGGCCTCAAGCCGCCGGCACGACGACAGCCGCGGCCCGATGCGCCGTCACCTGATCGTCCCCGCCACGACAGTTCGGGCGCTCACGCCGCCTCACCGTCCCGTGACGCACGGTTTCGTGCGTTGCACAGGTGGAGTTGCAGACGCAGCCTGCGCGCGTGAGACGCAATGAGGAGTATGTCATGCGCCTTCCGAACCTTCTGGGAAACCTGAAACCGGCGCTTCTGGCGCTGCTCATCGTGGTCGGCCTCGCCGTGAAGGCAGGCGACGCCCACGCCGCCGAGACAGAGGTGCTCACCGTGGCGGGGGGCTGCTTCTGGTGCGTCGAGGCGGATTTCGAGAAGGTGCGCGGTGTCTCCGAGGTGATCTCGGGCTACACGGGCGGGAGCGTCCCGAACCCGACCTACAAGCAGGTGGTGCAGGGCGGCACCGGCCATTACGAGGCCGTGCAGATCCTCTTCGACCCCGACGCGGTGAACCGCGCCCAGCTTCTCGACCTCTTCTTCCGCTCCATCGACCCGCTCGACGCGGGCGGGCAGTTCTGCGACCGGGGCGAGAGCTACCGCTCCGCCATCTTCGTGGCGAGCCCCGAGGAGCGCCGCATCGCGGACGCCGCGAAATCCAGGGCCGAGGCCGCGCTCGGCCAGTCGGTCGTGACGCCGATCCTCGACGCGGGCGCCTTCTACCGCGCCGAGGACTATCACCAGGACTACTACAAGAGCGACGAGCGCATCGCCTTCACCAGCGTCGGCCTCGCCGTGCAGAAGAGGGTGGCCTACGAACGCTACCGCGACCGCTGCGGGCGCGATGCACGTGTGCGCGCGCTCTGGGGCGACGACGCGCCCTTCGCGGGTGGCTAGGGCGCGCCCCGCGCCGCCTGGACCTCGGCGAGATCGGGGATGACGTCCGCCGTGCCGCGGCGGGCGACCATGAGCGCGGCCGCCGTCTGCGCCATCCCGATCGCCTGCACCATGGGAAGCCCCCTGTCGAGACCGGCCAGCAGGTAGCCCGCGAAGGTGTCGCCGGCGCCGGTGGCGTCCACCGCTTCGACGGGATCGGCGGGGAAGTCCCGCGCGCCCTCCGGCCCGTGCCAGGTGCAGCCCTCCGCGCCCCGCGTCACGATCACGTCCGCCACGCCGGGCGCGCCCGGCGCGCGGCCCGTCGCCTCGGAGAGCTGGCGCGCCTCGACCGCGTTGAGGATCAGGAGATCGGCGTGCGGCAGCGCCGCCTGCGCCGCTTGCCTGTCGAAAGGCGCGGCGACATAGGCCGTCCGAAGCCCGAGCCCGCGCGCGGCCGCCAGCCACGCGGCCTGGCCCGTGGTCTCGTTCTGCGCCACCGCCAGGTCGGCGGGCCGGGCCTCGGCGAGCGCCGCGTCGCGGGCGCCCTCCGGAATCTCCGCGTTCGCGCCCGGCCAGATCACGATGGCGTTCTCGCCTCCGGGCTCCACCGCGATCACCGCGTGGCCCGTCAGCTCGCCCACCTCGGCGATGTGGCGCGTGTCCACTCCGTATTCGAGCAGCCGCTCGGCCGCCCAGCGCCCGTCAGGCCCCACCGCGCCCACATGGACAACCCGCGCCGCCGCCCGCGCCGCGGCGACCGAGATGTTCGCCCCCTTGCCGCCGAGGCCGCGATCGAGCGCGCGCGCCGCCACCGTCTCGCCCGGCCCCGGCAGATGGGGGACGCTGTAGGCGTAATCCGCGTTGATCGAACCCAGGTTCCAGATCGTCATCGCGCCCGGTCCTTCCTCTGGCCCGCTCAGCCCACCTTGCAGGCCGCCAGCACCGCCATGTTCAGGATGTCGTTCGCCGTCGCCACCGTCGAGCAGATCTGGATGGAGGCGTCCACG
>CAZPCU010000451.1:0-2156 GCA_964585075.1 uncultured Rhodobacterales bacterium | reverse complement strand
GGATCGGCGAGGCCGGGCCCGGCCCCTCCTACGGGGACGAGGTGGAGGGCGCGCCCGCGGGCTTCGACAACGCGTTCACCCAGCGCAACACCACGATCATGACGTGGAACCTCATGCATCTCGCGCGGATGCTGAAGGGGGCGGGCGGCTACCCCAGCGAGGGCAACGACCGCCGTGCGTGGGCTGCGGGCTGCCGCTTCGACTACGAGAACCCGGACTACAGGGCGTGATGCTGGCGCGGGCGGAGACATACGAGGCGCTCTCGCAGGGCTTTCGCTGGGATCTGCCCGCGACGCTCAACATGGCGCGGCAGGCGCTCGACGACCGGGCCGACCGCGACCCGGACCGCCTCGCCGTCCTGGATCTTTCCGAGGGCCGGGAGGCGGTGAGCTACGGCCGCCTGCGCGAGATGGCCGACGGGCTGGCCGACGCCTTCGCGGCCCGGGGCGTCGGGCGGGGCGACCGGGTGGGCGTCCTGCGTGCGCAGGGCGCCTGGACGCTCGCCGCCCATCTCGCGGCCTGGAAGCGCGGCGCGATCTCCATCCCGCTCTTCAAGCTTTTCGGGCGCGACGCGCTTCTCACCCGTCTCTCCGACGCCGGGGCGGCGCTCGTCGTCGCCGACCGCGATCCGCCTGCGGGTCTGCGCGCGTGGGAGGGGCCCGTCCTCGTGCCGGAGGACACGCGGCTCTCCACCGCGCCGGTGGAGGCGCTCGACACCGGGCCGGAAGATCCGGCGGTGCTCATCTACACCTCCGGCACCACGGGCGCGCCCAAGGGGGCGCTTCACGCCCATCGCGTGCTCACCGGCCACCTGCCCGGGGTCGAGATGAGCCACGATTTCCTCGGCCAGCCGGGCGACTGTCTCTGGACGCCGGCCGACTGGGCCTGGATCGGCGGGCTTTTCGACGTCGCCATGCCGGGGCTCGCCCTCGGCGTGCCCGTCGTCGCCGCGCGGCGGCCGAAGTTCGACCCCGCCGAGGCGCGGGAGATCGTGCGGGCGGGCGGGGTGCGCAACGTCTTCTTCCCGCCGACCGCGCTGCGCATGCTGAAGGCCGCGGAGGTGGCCATCCCCGGCCTGCGCTCCGTCGCCTCGGGCGGAGAGCCGCTCGGCGCGGAGATGCTGGCGTGGGGCCGGCGCGCCTTCGGCCTCGCCATCAACGAGTTCTACGGCCAGACCGAGTGCAACATGGTGGCCTCCTCCTGCGCGGCGCTCTTCCCGCCCCGTCCGGGCTGCATCGGCCGGCCGGTGCCGGGCCACGAGGTCGAGGTGATCGGCGAGGACGGGGCGCCGGTGGCCGGCGAGGGGGAGATCGCGGTCCGGCGCGGCTCGGCCTCGATGATGCTCGGCTACTGGAACCGCCCCGAGGCCACCGCCGCGAAGTTCCGCGGCGACTGGATGCTGACGGGCGACCGGGGCCTGCGCGAGGGCGACTACCTGCGCTTCCTCGGCCGTGACGACGACGTCATCACCTCGGCGGGCTACCGCATCGGCCCCTCCGAGATCGAGGACTGCCTGCTCACGCACCCGAAGGTCGCCTCGGCCGGGGTGGTGGGCAAGCCCGATCCCCTTCGCACCGAGATCGTCGCGGCCTTCGTGGTTCCGCGCGCGGGCGTCGCGGCGGACGAGGCGCTGGCCGAGGAGCTTCGGGGCTGGGTGCGCGAGCGCGCCGCGGCCCATGCCTATCCGAGGGAGATTCGTTTCGTGGAGAGCCTGCCCATGACGGTGACGGGAAAGGTGTTGAGGCGGGAGCTGCGCGCGCGCCTCCGCTCAGAGGCGGAGGGCGCGGCGTGAAGCTCAAGTCCCAGGTCCTGCCGAGTTCGGAGAGCTTCCGCGCGAACCGCGCGGCGCATCTCGAGATGCTTGCCGAGGTCGAGGCCGCGGCGGCGGAAGCCGCGGCGGGCGGCGGCGCGCGCGCCCGCGCCCGCCACGAGGCGCGGGGCAAGATGCTGCCGCGCGAGCGGGTGGCGAACCTGCTCGACCCCGGAAGCCCCTTCCTCGAGATCGGCGCGACCGCCGCGCACGGCATGTATGACGGCGCCGCGCCCGGGGCCGGCGTGATCGCGGGGGTGGGCCGCGTGGCCGGGCGCGACTGCATGGTGATCTGCAACGACGCCACGGTGAAGGGCGGCACCTATTACCCGATGACGGTGAAGAA
>CAZPCU010000450.1:0-2163 GCA_964585075.1 uncultured Rhodobacterales bacterium | reverse complement strand
CGCGTTGACGAGGAAGGTCGGCTGGTCCTCGTTCCACGGGATGATGTCGATCTTCTCGCCCTGGAGTTCGTTGACCACGGCCTGCACGCGCGAGCCGCGCATGCCGACGCAGGCGCCGACGGGATCGATGGACGAATCGTAGGAGATCACCGCGATCTTGGCGCGGCTGCCCGGGTCGCGCGCCACCGCCTTGATCTCGATGATGCCGTCGTAGATCTCCGGCACCTCCATCTTGAAGAGCTCGGCCATGAACTCCGGCGCCGTGCGCGAGAGGAAGATCTGCGGGCCGCGCGCCTCGCGGCGGACATCCTTGATGTAGCAGCGGATGCGGTCGCCGTTGCGGTAGCTCTCGCGGCCGATCTTCTCGTTGCGGCGCAGGATCGCCTCGCCGCGGCCCACGTCCACGATGATGTTGCCGTATTCCTCGCGCTTGACGATCCCGTTGATGATGGTGCCGACGCGGTCCTTGAACTCCTCGTACTGGCGGTCGCGCTCGGCCTCGCGGACCTTCTGGAGGATCACCTGCTTCGCCGACTGCGCGGCGATTCGGCCCATCTCCACGGGCGGGACGGTCTCGTGAAACTCGTCGCCCACTTGCGGTGCGCCGGCCTCGGCGGGATCGACGCGCTCGCCCTCGCGGAGCCAGAACTCCTCGCGCCCGGCCTTGGGCGGCGCGAAATAGGCCGCGGCCTGCTCGGGCGTCATCTCCGCCTGGTAGTTCTCGAGCTCTTCTTCGGGCACCACGGTGCGCACGCGGGTGAAGGTCGCCTTGCCGGTCTTGCGGTCGATCTTCACGCGGATGTCCATCTCGGAGCCGTAGCGGGACTTCGCGGCGCGGGAGAGGCTCTCTTCCATGGCCTCCACCACGAGGGCCGGGTCGATCATCTTCTCCCGGGCCACCGCTTCCGCGGTCTGCAGGAGCTCGAGCTGGTTCGCAGAGGTAATCGCCATCAGTTTTCAGTCCTCTTCGGAGCCGGAGGCGTCCGGCTGGATCTCGTCATAGTCGCCCGCGTCCACCGTCTGCGCCTTGCGCGCGCGCAGCATGTCGCGGATCAGTTCGTCGGTGAGCACCAGCTTGGCGTCCGAGAGCCAGTCGAAGCGGAGCCCGACCGTGCCCTCGTCGATGTTCACCAGCACCTCGTCGCCCTCGACGCCGGCGAGAACGCCCTTGAAGCGGCGGCGCCCGTCGATCAGCTCCGACGTCTCGAGCTTCGCCTCGTAGCCCTCGTAGTCGGAGAAATCCTTGAGCCGCGTGAGCGGCCGGTCGATCCCCGGGCTCGAGACCTCGAGCGTGTAGGCGTCGAGGATCGGATCCTCCACGTCGAGCACCGCGCTCACCGCGTTGGAGATCTCGGCGCAGTCGTCCACCTCGATGCCGCCCCCAGGCTTCTCGGCCATGATCTGGAACGTCTGCGTCTTTCCGCCCATGAGCCGCACGCGCACAAGCTCGTAGCCCATGCCCTCGATGACCGGGGCGACGATCTCGGCGAGCCGGCGGTCGATGGAAGATTTGGCGACGAGGGTGGACATGGGCCTCCGGAACGAAAAAGACGGGCGCGCGGCCCGTCGATCTTTCCCGGTGGACCGCCGGATCATGCCCGACGAGCCGCTGTTGAGGGGCATATACGCCGGCCCTGCGCCGGATGCAAGAGCCCGCGGCGCCGACAGGCGGGCCCGCGCCATGCTTCGCCCGGACGCGCGGCGCGACACGCGCGACGCAGGACAGGCCCGGCCGATCGGTCGCGGAGCTACCCCGGCCGCTCGCCGATGCGCGGCGGACGCGTCAGCCGGTCGATCTCGGCGGTGCTGGCCGGCGGCTCGATGCGCGGTGCGCCGGCCTTTTCGCCGAGAGCCTCGCTGATCTCGTCGAAGCCGAGGGTCTCCTGCTCCTCCAGCCGTTCGACGAGGGCGTCCAGCCCGTCCCGATGGGTCGTCAGGATATCCTCCGCGCGGTCCTCGGCGGCCTTCAGCAGCTCGATCACCTCCGCATCGACCCGCGCGGCGGTGGCGTCGGAGAAATCCCGGGGCTGGGCGATGGACTGCCCGAGGAACGGGTGGTCCTCGGCGTGGCGCAGATCGACCGGCCCGATCTCGTCGGCCATCCCCCATCGCGCCACCATGGACCGCGCGATCTCGGTGGCGCGCTTGATGTCGTCCTCCGCG
>CAZPCU010000449.1:0-2170 GCA_964585075.1 uncultured Rhodobacterales bacterium | reverse complement strand
ACCGGATGACGAAGCGCGCGGCCGCGCCGGCGGAAGAGACGGAAAGCTATCTCGGCGTCCTGCCCACCAGCTCCGTCGTCGCGGTGGAGGCGGCCGGCGCCTGGTCCGCCGAACAGGCCGAGGCCGAGCGCGAGGCCGAGGCGCGCGGGTGACCCTGCCCGGCCCGGCACCCGCCGCCGCAGCGAGGCCGACGGATCAGCCGTCTTCAGCCGCCTCCCCGCCCTCGGCGAAGACGAGGAAGTAGAGATCGCGCACCCTGGGCGCGAAGAGGTTGCACCAGAACTCGCCCGCGACCTGCCGCGCGGCGGTCAGGCGGTGGCCGCCGTCGATGACCATCCAGCGCCCGTCCGGATCGACCCGGCAGAGGATCGGCTCCGCCGGCCGGTAGCCTTTCGCGCGGATCGAGCGGACCAGGCGGTCGAGGCGGCGGGTGCGCGGGCGGGACGCGCCCTCGAGCGGCAGGTCCTTCGCGATGCGCCACGGGATCACGAGGGCGGCGACCCCGTCCCGGAAGGCGAGCGCCTGAACCTCCTCCGGCCGTGAGACACGCCGCACGGGCCCGGGATGCACCGGCGCGAAGTTGCGGTAGCGATCCTTGTCGCCGACAGGCCGATGCGCCGCCCTCGGCCGGCCCTGCCTCAGACGCCCAGGAAGCGGTGCAGCGCGTCGCGGTCCTCGCGGAGCGCATCCGAGCTGCCCGACCAGACCACCCTGCCCCGCTCGACGATGAAGTTGCGGTCGGCGATGCGCAGCAGGTCGCCCAGGTTCTTGTCCACCACGAGGATCGAGAGCCCCTGCCGCTTGATCTCGCCGAGCGCGGCCCAGATCTTGTGGCGGATGAGCGGCGCGAGCCCCTCCGTCGCCTCGTCGAGGATCAGAAGCTTCGGGTTGGTCATGAGGGCGCGGCCGATCGCGAGCATCTGCTGCTCACCGCCGGAGAGGAGGTTGCCCATGGAGCTCCGCCGCTCGGCGAGCTCGGGGAAGAGATCGAAGACCCTGTCCACCGTCCAGGGGTCGGCGTGGCCGAGATGGTTCGACGCGGTGGCGACGAGGTTCTCGTGGAGCGTGAGGTTCGGGAACACCTGCCGGCCCTCGGGCACGAGCCCGATGCCGAGATTGGCGATCCGGAAGGACGGCCGGCCGAAGAGCTCCTCCCCGTCGAAGAGGATCGATCCGCCCGAGGGCCGCACGATCCCGCAGATCGAGTGGATCGTGGTGGTCTTGCCCTGCCCGTTCCGGCCGAGAAGCGTGGCGACCTCGCCGGTGCCGAAGGCGAACTCCATCCCGAAGAGCGCCTGCGAGGTGCCGTAATGGGTGGTCAGGTCGGATACCGTCAGCATGGGCCTCACTCCTCGCCCAGGTAGGCGTGGCGCACGGCGTCGTTGCCGCGGATCGCCACCGGATCGCCGGTGGCGATGACATGGCCGTAGACCAGCACGCTGATCCGGTCGGCGAGCGCGAAGACCGCGTCCATGTCGTGCTCGATGAGCAGGATGGTGCGCGTGCCCTTGAGTCCCTTGAGAAACGCCACCATGCGCGCGGACTCCTCGGGCCCGAGCCCGGCCATCGGCTCGTCGAGAAGAAGCAGCGGCGCCTCCGAGGCGAGCGCGATGGCGATCTCCATGAGCCGGTGTTCGCCGTGGCTGAGCGCCACGGTGGGCCGATCCGCCCGATCGTCGAGGCCCACCTCCCCGAGGTAGCGCATGGCCGCGTCCCGGATCGAGGCGACCTTGCGCGCGGGCCGGATGAAGCGGAAGGAGTGCCCCTGCCGCGCCTGCACCGCGAGCGCCACGTTGTCGAGCACCGACATGTCCATGACGAGGCTCGTGATCTGGAACGAGCGCGCGATGCCGAGGCGCGCGCGGCGGTGCGCGGCCTCGCGGGTGATGTCCCGGCCCCGGAAGACGATGCGCCCCGAATCCGGCGTCTGCTGGCCCGAGAGCTGGGCGATCAGCGTGGTCTTGCCCGCCCCGTTCGGCCCGATGATGGCGTGAAGCTCGTTCTCCTCGACGCTCAGCGTCACGTCGTCGGTGGCCTTGATGCCGCCGAAGCTCTTGTTGAGCCCCTCGACCTGCAGGATTGCGCCCATGGCTCAGTCCTTCCTGCCGCGGATGAGGCCCATGATTCCGCCGCGCACGAAAAGCACGACGAGGATCAGGATGAGGCCGAA
>CAZPCU010000448.1:0-2172 GCA_964585075.1 uncultured Rhodobacterales bacterium | reverse complement strand
ATCTCGCGCTGGCCTTCGGTGCCCTGCGCCAGCGTCATGATGATCTCGTAGCCCTGGCGCTGGTGGAAGCTCTCTTCCTTGCAGACGCGGATCATCGCACGGGCATAAGGACCATAGGAGCAGCGGCAGAGCGGGATCTGGTTCATGATCGCCGCGCCATCGACCAGCCAGCCGATGATGCCGATGTCCGCCCAGGTCAGCGTGGGGTAGTTGAAGATCGAGGAATACTTCGCCTTGCCGGAGTGCAGCTCCTCGGTCATCTCCTCGCGCGAGACGCCCAGCGTCTCGGCCGCGGAGTAGAGATAGAGGCCATGGCCGCCCTCGTCCTGGACCTTGGCGAGCAGCGCCGCCTTGCGCTTGAGCGAGGGCGCGCGCGTGATCCAGTTGCCCTCGGGCAGCATGCCCACGATTTCCGAATGCGCGTGCTGGCCGATCTGCCGGATCAGCGTCTTGCGATAGCCCTCGGGCATCGCGTCGTTGGGCTCGATCTTCTCCTCCGCGTCGATCCGTTTCTGGAACGCCGCCAGGAACTCCGGGCTCTCTTCCGTGCGCCCGTCCGCGCCGATCAGACCCTGTGCATACATGCCACGCCTCCTCCAAAGCTGCAGGGAGAGTATATATTACGAAAACGCTTGTCCCAAGAGATTTTTGTAACACTTGCATCGCCGCGGGCGCACGCCCATCAAGTCCCCATGAACAGGACGCTTCTCTCCATCGGCCACGGTTACTCGGCGCGGGCGCTCGCGCGGCGGCTCCGGAACGAGGGCTGGCGAATCATCGGCACCACCCGGAGCGCCGAGAGCGCCCGGCGCCTCGCCGCGGAGGGCGTGGAGGCGCATGTCTGGCCCGGCGCGGATCTCGGCCGCGCCCTGGCGGAGGCCACCCATCTCCTGAGCTCGGTCGCGCCGGGCCCGGACGGCGACCCGGTGCTCGCGGCGCTCGGACCGGCCATCGCCGAGGCCGCGCCGGGCCTCGACTGGGCGGGGTATCTCTCCACCACCGGCGTCTACGGCGACCAGGGCGGCGACTGGGTGGACGAGACCTCGCCCGTGGCGCCCTCGACGGAACGCGGCCGCCGCCGCGCCGAGGCGGAGGCGTCCTGGCGCGCGATCCCGGGCCTGCCGATCCACGTCTTTCGCCTCGCCGGCATCTACGGCCCCGGCCGCAGCGCCCTCGACCGGCTGCGCGCCGGGACGGCGCGGCGAATCGTCAAGCCCGGCCAGGTCTTCAGCCGCATTCACGTGGACGACATCGCCCAGGTGCTCGCCGCCTCGATGGCTCGGCCGAACCCGGGCGCCATCTACAATGTCTGCGACGACCTGCCGGCGCCGCCGCAGGACGTCATAGAATATGCCGCCGAACTGCTGGGCATGCCGGTTCCCCCCGCGATCCCCTTCGACGAGGCCGAGCTTTCGCCCATGGCCGCCAGCTTCTACTCCGACTCGAAGCGCGTCCGGAACGACCGCATCAAGGAGGATTTGGGCGTGTCTCTCCTTCATCCCGATTACAGGTCGGGGCTTCGCGCGCTGATTGACGCAGAGCACGGCGACTGAGCGGCGCGGCAAGAGGTTTCCAAACCTATTGCCCGGGGGCCCGCCAGAGGCGAAGTCCGGCGGCAGGGATGTGCATCGCGCGTCGGCGTTGTCCTCAGGCGCGCTGGCCGGCCACCCGCGCCACGCCCAGGGTCTCCAGCGCCTTGGCCTCGATGTCGGGCGCGTTCATCCCGGCCACCTCGTACATCTCCCGCGGGCTCGCCTGGTCGATGAAGATGTCGGGCAACACCATCGAGCGGAACTTGAGGCCGGTGTCGAAGACGCCTTCCTCGGCCAGAAGCTGCGCCACATGGGAACCGAAGCCGCCCACGGCCCCTTCCTCGATGGTGATGAGCGCCTCGTGCCCGCGCGCGAGCGCCAGGATCAGTTCCCGGTCGAGCGGCTTGGCGAAGCGCGCGTCCGCGACCGTGGGCGCGACGCCCCGCGCCTCGAGCGCCTCGTCGGCCTCCAGCACCTCCTTGAGCCGCGCGCCGAAGGACAGAAGCGCCACGCGCCCGCCTTCCCGGATGACGCGCCCCTTGCCGATCTCGAGCGGCACGCCGCGCTCGGGCAGTTCCACCCCCACGCCCTCGCCGCGCGGGTAGCGGAAGGCGATGGGGCCATCGTCATGGCGCGCGGC
>CAZPCU010000447.1:0-2179 GCA_964585075.1 uncultured Rhodobacterales bacterium | reverse complement strand
CACGACGATCGCCACCTTGTTCGCGCGGATCGCGCCGCGGGTCGTTTGCACGCCGATGACGCGGCCCCGCTCGACGTCGATGCCGGTGACCTCGCAGTTCTGGATCAGGTCCACGCCGCGCGCGTCCGCGCCGCGGGCGTAGCCCCAGGCCACCGCGTCGTGGCGCGCGGTGCCGCCGCGCGGGTGATAGAGTCCGCCGTAGATCGGAAAGCGCGTGTTGTCGAAATCGAGATAGGGAAGGTGCTTCCGCACGCCCTCGCGGTCGAGGAGGATCGCGTCGTCGCCCTGGTTTATCATCGCGTTGCCGCGGCGGGCGAAGGCGTCGCGCTGGCCGTCCGAGTGGAACAGGTTGATGAGCCCGCGCTGGGAATGCATCACGTTGTAGTTGAGCTCTTCCTCCATGCTCTCCCAGAGCTTCAGGGAGTGGGAGTAGAACTCCGAATTGCCGGGCAGGAAGTAATTGGCGCGGACGATCGTCGTGTTCCGCCCGACATTGCCGCCCCCGAGATAACCCTTTTCCAGCACCGCGACGTTCGTCAGGCCATGCTCCTTCGCCAGGTAGTAGGCCGTGGAAAGCCCGTGGCCGCCCCCGCCGATGACCACGATGTCGTAGGCGGGCTTCGGTTCGGGATTGCGCCAGTGCGGCGCCCAGCCCCGGTTGCCCCTGAGGCCTTCCCGCAAAACCCGGAACCCCGAAAAACGCATCGGTCTCTCCTTCCCGCGCCGCGCCGCCGGCGCGGCCGACTGAAGCAAGTCGCACGTCGAATAGCAATGGGGCAGCAGGTCTGCCCCTTCGCTTTTCGACAAATCCCGGCCGATCCGCGACGGCGGCTTGACGGGCGTCAAGGCGATCGGCGGGGCCTGACGATAGTTTGGGCACATTTCGAAGGCCGAAGGAGGACTCCATGTCCGGGGTGATCGTCTGCTACTCGCTGAGCGGCAAGACCCGGAAGGTCTGCGAGGAGATCGCGGGCCTCACGGGGGCACCGCTGCACGAACTCTCTACCGGCGGTCCGGGGCCCGGGCCGCTCGGCATGGTCGTCTGGAGCATGCGCACGGTCTTCGGCGCCGCCCCAAGGGTCGAGGTGCCGGAGGATCTCGACCTTGCGGCGGCGGACTGGGCGGTGCTCGCCGCGCCGCTCTGGGTCGGCAAGCCCGCGCTGCCGATGACGGCCTGGCTCGACAGCCGCCCCGCCCTGCCGGAGCGCGTGGGCCTCGTGATCACCAGCGGCTCCGACAAGCGGCCCGAAGGCGCCTTCGGACAGTTCGGCGCGGCCGCGAAGCGCAAGCCCACGGCCACGCTGCATCTTCCCGAGGGACGCGTCGGCAGGAGCTCGGCGGAAAGCGAGATCGCGGCGTTCTGCGACGCGATCACCGGCTGAGCTAGAGACCCTTGGCGGTATAGCTCGCCGCGACCCGCTCGATCGAGACGAGATAGGCCGCGGTCCGCAGGTCCTGCACATCCTCCCGGCCATGCCAGACCTCGCGCATGCTCTGGTAGGCGGTGCGCATGGTGTCGTCGAGGCCGGAGCGCACCAGTTCCACCTCGTCCGCCCCCCGCAGATACTTCTTCTTGAAGTCGGGCGAGATGTTCCAGGCGTCGCCCAGCATGTGGTCGAGGCGTTCGAGCTCGCGCACGATCAGCTCGTGGCGCGCCTCCTCCTGGCGGCGCTGCATGCGGCCGAAGCGGATGTGGCTCAGGTTCTTCACCCATTCGAAGTAGCTGACGGTGACGCCGCCCGCGTTGGCGTACATGTCGGGGATGATGACGCAACCCTTCTGGCGCAGGATGTCGTCCGCCCCCGCGGTCACGGGCCCGTTCGCCGCCTCGATGATGAGCGGCGCCCTGATCCGTTCGGCGTTGCCCATGTTGATGACCCCCTCGAGCGCGGCAGGAATGAGGATGTCGCACTCCGCCTCGAGCACCGCCGCACCCTCGGCGCTGTGGGTCGCGTCGGGGAACCCGGTGACGCCGCCGTGCTTCAGGATCCAGGCGCGCACCGCGTCCACGTCGAGCCCGGCGGGGTTGAAGAGCGCGCCGTCGCGCTCGATGATCCCGGTGATGAGGGAGCCGTCCTCCTCGGAGAGGAACCTGGCGGCGTGGTAGCCCACGTTGCCGAGGCCCTGCACGATCACCCTCTTGCCGTCGAGACCGCCGGCCAACCCCGCCTTGGCGACG
>CAZPCU010000446.1:0-2183 GCA_964585075.1 uncultured Rhodobacterales bacterium | reverse complement strand
CGGCCGCCGCCGCGCTTCACGATCTTGCCCTCGCGGAGCAGCTGGCCGAAGTGGCGCAGCCCTTCCTCGCGGCTGAAGCGGTCGGCCTGGGCGTCGCGCAGCTTCGCCATGAGCTGAGGCCGCGAGAAGCCGCCGTCCTCGGCGCCGTGGGCGAGATAGGCGGCCGCGGCTTCCAGGAGGTCCGGCAGCTCGCTCACGCCGAGCTCTTCGACATAGGCGAGGAAGCCGTTGGAATCGCCCTCCTCGGCGGCGGGGGCCGTCACGCGGCGCGGCCGCACGGGGCCTGTCTCCGCGGCGGGCGTGTCCACCCGCTGCTCGGCCACCAGCTTGAGCGGTGCGGCGCGCTGCTCCTCCTCCGGGCGCGGGGTGCGGTGCTCGCCGCTTTCGGGGCGGCGCGGGCGGACGACTTCGGCGAGGTCCGCGCGGTAGGGCTCGGTGCCGTCGCGGCCCTCGCGCTCCTCGCGGCGGGGCTCGGCGCGGGTGGCCGCCACCGCGGCGCGAAGATGGGCGATGGCGCTCCGGCGGCGGCTCGCCTCGGGCTTTTCCATCTGGGTGTCGGTCTCGTCGAGCAGGCGGGTGACCTCGCCGTTGCGGGCGCGCGAGGGTTCGCGGCTGGCGCGCCGCGCGGCGGCGGCGAGCGCGTCGGAGACGCTGCCCGCTTCCTCGTCCTTGTCCTTGTCCTTGTCCTCGGCTTCCGCGCCCGCGTCCTCCGGGGCTTTGGCCGCCTCGGGCTCGGCCGGCGCTTCCGCCACGGCCTCTTCGGCGTCCGCGGCCGTCTCGGCTTCCGCGGTTTGCTCGACGATTTCCTCGGAAATCTCGATCTCTTCCTCGTAGGAAATCTCTTCCTCGGCGTAGTCGAATGGGGCGGGCGCCTCCCGGTCTTCCGCGGCGGTCTCCTCCTCCCCGGCGACGGTCTCCCCGGCGTGGTCGAAGGGGGCCGGCTCGGCCGGCCCTTCGGCCTCGAGCTCGGCCTCGGTGGCCGGGCGGTTGCCGAGCTCGGCCTCGAGCGCGGCGAAGGCGCGCTGGAGATCCTCGTCCGCCTCCACCTCGGCGGTCGCCTCGCCGGCGCGCGCGGCCGGATCGACCGCCGAGACGGTGTCGGCATCGTGCTCGGGACGGCGGACGCGCAGGAGGCGCGCGGCGGTTTCCGCAGCGTCCTCCTCTTCTTCGGCAGGCGCGGCCCGGCGGCCGTCGTCGGTGAAGAGGTTCACCGTGTCCTCGCCCTCGTCCTCGGCGCCCGAGAGGCCGCCGGCCACGGCGGCGCGGATCCGCTGGAGCTTCGCGGCGACGCTCTGCGGATCGGGATGCGTGATTTCCGGGCGGCGGGCCGGTTCCGGCGCGGCCGTGTCCTCGGACGCCTCCGGCTCGACGGCCACTTCGGGCTCGGCGGCTGCTTCGGGCGTGCGGCGCAGTTTCGCCGCCAGCGCGGCCGCGGCGGCGGCCCCGGCGGCGAGCGGCGTGCCGGACAGCCGGGCCGCGATGCCCTCTTGCGGCGCGGCCTCTTCCGAGACCGGCTCGGCGGCTTCGGCGGCTTCGGCGGCTTCGGCGGCTACGGCGGCCTCGTCCTCGACCATTTCTTCCGCGGCCTCGGGCGCTTCCTCGGCCCGGGCCTGCGCTGCCTCCTCGCCTTCACCCTCCGACGTTTCGGCGGCGTCGGCGGCTTCCGCTTCGGCCCGCGCCTGCGGCTCGTCCTCTTCGGCGAGCGCCTCGATCCCGCCGAGCGTTCCTGCGATCCCGGTCTCGTCGGCGGCGGGGGCCGGGGGCTCGGCTTCGGCTTCCGCGCCGGGCTCGCCAGCGGAGAGCGCGTCGGCGGCGGGCGCGGTTTCGATCCATTCGGGGGTGGCGGCTTCCGCGGGCGGCTCGGCGGCAGCCTCGGGCTCCTGAGCGGCCTCGGGCTCCGGGGCAGCCTCGGACTCCTTGGCAGCCTCGGGCTCCGGGGCAGCCTCTGGCTCCGGGGCAGCCTCTGGCTCCGCGGGCGCCTCGGGTTCTGCGGCCGCCTCGGGTTCCGGCTCGCGCTCGGGGCGCCGCGGCTCGGCGGCGGGGCGCTCCTCGGGTGCGGCGAGCGAGGGGCGCAGAACGATGCCGCCCTGCTCCTCGCGCGCCTCGACGCGGCGTGAGATCTCGCGCTCGGCGATGCGGGCCAGCATCTCGGCGTCCGGCGTCGGCGGTTCGGCGCCGAAATA
>CAZPCU010000445.1:0-2184 GCA_964585075.1 uncultured Rhodobacterales bacterium | reverse complement strand
GACGACCTGGGCGGCTTCCTCGCGAAATTGCGCTAAGCCTCTGGAATGGCGCAGTAATGCGGCAATTTGCCCGACTCACGCCGGGCGCCGCGCCGCATAGATCGTAAGCGCCATCAGAAGGAGTATCCCTCATGAGTCTTTCCGAACGCCCCCGCCCGGAGCGCGGCCTTCGCGCGCTCTTCGCCATCCCCGTGATCGGCTGGATCGCGCGCGACGTGCTGACCCGCGGCCAGGAGAACTTCTATTACCTGCTGGTCGCGCTCGCCGCGCTCTGGATCATGGCCGTGGCGACCTGGGGCCTTCCCGCGCTGACCCTGCCGGCACTGGCCATGGTGCCCGTGATCGTCGTGGTTCTCCTGCTGATCACCGTGGGCAAGTGACGCGGCCTCTGGCCGCGTCTCCGCGGCCGCGCTAGCTTGTCCGGGAACGGAGGGCGCGCCATGGATCACGACATCATCGTAACCGGCGGTGGCATCGCGGGGCTCGCCGCGGCCGCCGCCTTCGGCACCGCCGGCTTCTCGGTGCTCTGCGTCGATCCCGCCCCGCCGGTGACGGAGCGCGACGCCGAGGGGTCCGATCTTCGCACCACGGCCTTCCTTCAGCCCGCCCGGGCGCTTCTCGAGCGCGCGGGGCTCTGGGAGCGGCTCGCGCCGCACGCCATGCCGCTCCAGGTCATGCGGATCATGGACGCGGGCGGAGAGGTGGCCGAGCCGCGCGTCACCAAGGATTTCGACGCCGCCGACATCTCCGACGCGCCTTTCGGCTGGAATCTCTCGAACTGGCTCCTGCGCCGGGAGATGACGGCGCGGCTCGACGAGCTGCAGAACGTGGTCTTCCGCCCAGGCGTCGCCGCGACCGGCCTTTTCACCCGCGAGGGCGAGGCGCGGGTGCGCCTCGGGGGCGGCAGCGTGGCGCGCGCGCGGCTCGTCGTCGCGGCGGACGGGCGGAACTCGGCGATGCGCAAGGCCGCCGGCGTCGGGGCGCGCACCATGCGCTTCGGACAGAAGGCGCTGGCCTTCGCCGTCACCCACCCGATCCCGCACGAGAACGTCTCGACCGAGATCCACCGCACGGGCGGCCCCTTCACGCTGGTGCCGCTTCCGGACTGGCAGGGCCGCCCCTCCTCCGCCGTGGTCTGGATGGAGGAAGGCCCCGAGGCGGTGCGCCTGCTGAACCTGCCGGTCGAGGCGTTCGAGGCGGAGATGTCGGAGAGATCCACCTATCTGCTCGGGCCGCTGACGCTGGCCTCGCGCCGCACGATCTGGCCGATCATCTCGCAGCTCGCGGACCGCTTCTGGTCCGAGAGGCTGGCGCTCATGGCCGAGGCCGCCCATGTCGTGCCGCCCATCGGCGCGCAGGGTCTCAACATGTCCCTCGCGGATCTCAGGGTGCTGCTGGAGCTCTTCGAGGCCGCGCCGGAGCGGCTGGGCGAGATGGAGCTTCTGCAAAGCTACCACCGGCGCCGCTATCCGGATGTGGCCGCGCGGGTGGCGGGCGTCTCGATGCTGAACCGCATCTCGATGCAGTCGGCGCAGCCCTTGCGGGACGCGCGCGCCGCCGGGATCGAGGCGCTCTATTCCGTCGCGCCGGTGCGCCGCGCCCTGATGAAGATCGGCCTCGGCGCGGACGGCGCGCGGGGATCCGACGCCGCCTAGAGCGGCCCCGGCCGCCGTTCCTCGGACAGGAGCACATTGGCTTCCACGGCCCCCGCGCCCGGCAGGGTCATGATGCGCCGCCGCAGGATGCGCTCGAAGTCGGGAATGTCGCGCGCCACCACCCTCAGCCGGTAGTCGTAGAGGCCCAGCACATGCTCCACCGTCTGCACCTCCGGGATGGCGGTGACCGCGCGCTCGAAATCCTCGAGGCTCGCGCGGCCCTTGGTGGCGAGCTTCACGCCCAGAAAGACCGTCACGCCGTAGCCCAGCGCGGCCATGTCCAGCACCACCCGGCGCCCTCGGATCGCGCCCGCTTCCTCCAGCCGCCGGAGCCGCCGCCAGGCGGCGGGCTTCACGCTGCTGGAACTGATGATCGTACTTGCCATTCTGGGTGTCATTGCCGCCATGGTTGTGCCGAATGTGATCGGCAGCCAGCAGAAAGCCAATATTCAGGCGACCGAATCGAGCATTCACGGTGTCGAACAGGCCCTGAAAATGTACGCGGTCGACCACGCGGGCAAGTATCCCG
>CAZPCU010000444.1:0-2186 GCA_964585075.1 uncultured Rhodobacterales bacterium | reverse complement strand
TGCCCGAGAGCGCGGCGCGCGACAGCTTCGGCTGACAGGGCCGGGCACGCGGCGCCCGCGAACCATCTCATGGCATTCAGGGGCCGCGCTCGCCGGGCGCAGCCCTTTCGCGTGGGGCGGCGCGAGTCTCCGTCGGGGCGCGTCCCCGAGCGGGCGCCGCGCGGCTTTGCGCAATTTTCGTAAAGTCCTCGGCATTCATTGTATATACATTGTTGACACGCGCCGCGCTTGTCATAAACTTGTTACATGCGACGAGCCGTCACCCTCGCCCTGGCCGGCGCGACGCTCGCGATCTCCGGTGTCGCCGCCGCCGCAGCCCCGCTCCCCGCCCAGGCGCACGAACGCGCGGAGCTCTTCGCCACATGCTCGGGCAGCCTGAAGGCCCTCGCCACGCGCCTCCACGCCACCGGCGACCCCCGGGCCGAAGCGACGGAGCGGATGTCGGCGGATTTCGAGATGCTGCTCGAGGCCACGCTCCCCGACGCACTCGAGGACGGCGTGCCCGAGCGTCTGCCGGAGCGCTGGCGCCACACCGGCTGGAACGAGACGGCCTATCTCCTGAGCGAGGTGCATTACGCGTTCGACGCGGGCCGCTCCGACCGGGCGCGCGCCGTTCTCCGCGAGCGGCTGAACGCCTGCCGGGACGTGCTCCTGCCCTCCGGGTGAAAACCGCGCGACCACTGGTCATCGCCCCGGCGAGGCATTAGCTTCGCCGCACGAGGAACCAGCACGCGCGGCCCCCGATGCAGAAGCCCGACAATCCAGCCGATCCCTTCAAGAAGGCGCTCGCCGAAGCGACCAAGGTGATGGCCCATGACTCGGACCTCACCGTGAGCTACTCCGTGGACCCGGCCGGGATCTCGGGCGACACGATGCGGCTGCCGCAGGTCAGCCGGCGGATGAGCCGGGAGGAGATCCTCGTGGCCCGCGGCACGGCCGACGCCCTGGCGCTGCACCGCCGCTACCACGACGCCGGAACCCATGCCCGCTACTGCCCGCCGGGCGAGATGGCGCGCGAGCTCTACGAGGCGATGGAAACCGCCCGTTGCGAGGCCATGGGCGCGCGCGACATGCCGGGCACGGCCACCAACATCGACGCGAAGATCGGCGCCGAGGCGACGCGCCGCGGCTACGCCGACGCGCGCGAGCCGGGCGACGTGCCGCTGCCCACGGCCGCGGGCTATCTCATCCGCCACCTCGCCACGGGGCGCGACCTGCCCGAGGCGGCGCAGAACGTGATGGAGCTCTGGCGCGGCTACATCGAGAGCCAGGCGGGCGAGACGCTCGAGTCCGTCGGCGACACGCTCGACGACCAGGGCGCCTTCGCCCGTTTCGCGCGGAAGGTGATCGAGGATCTCGGCTACGGCGACCAGCTCGGGGAGGATCCCGACGCGCAGGACGAGGAGCAGGAGGAGGAGGCCGAGGAAGGCGCCGAGGAGGAAGAGGAGCCCGACAGCACCGGCCAGGAAGACAGCCAGGAGGACGCCGACGCCTCGCCCGAGGAGTCCCAGGACGAGACCCGGGACGAAAGCCAGGCGCAGGTGAGCATGGACGAGCTCGCCGACCAGGAGCAGGGCGAGGAGACCGAGATGCCCGAGGGCGAGGCGCCGCTCGAGCCGCCCCCGCCCGCGCCCGTCTCGGAGGCCGATCCCGAATACAAGGTGTTCGAGAGCGCCTTCGACGAGGAGATCGCCGCGCAGGATCTCGCCGAGCCCATCGAGCTCGAGCGGCTGCGGGCCTATCTCGACCAGCAGCTCGAGCCGCTGAAGGGCGCGGTCTCGCGTCTCGCCAACAAGCTGCAGCGCCGCCTCCAGGCCCAGCAGAACCGGAGCTGGGAGTTCGACCGCGAGGAAGGCATCCTCGACGCCGGGCGGCTCGCCCGGGTCGTGGCCAACCCGACCACGCCGCTTTCCTTCAAGGTGGAGAAGGACACCGAGTTCCGCGACACCGTGGTGACGCTCCTTCTCGACAATTCGGGCTCGATGCGCGGCCGGCCGATCTCCATCGCCGCGATCTGCGCGGACGTTCTCGCCCGGACGCTGGAGCGCTGCTCGGTGAAGGTGGAGATCCTCGGATTCACCACCCGCGCATGGAAGGGCGGACAGAGCCGCGAAGCCTGGCTGAACGAGGGCCGGCCGCTGGCGCCGGGGCGGCTGAACGACCTCCGCCACATCGTCTACAAGCCC
>CAZPCU010000443.1:0-2188 GCA_964585075.1 uncultured Rhodobacterales bacterium | reverse complement strand
TAGCTTGCCCGGAAAGCATCAGCTACATTTTTCGGCGCTTGTTAGGGCCAGATCGCTTGGCCGAATATGTCCAGCGCGCGGCGATCCCTCATCCGGCGGCTGCTGTGGTGCCCCGGCAAGTTACTGAAAATATTATGACAATACAGTCGCTCTCCCGCCCCGAGCGCTGCCGCGCGACTGCGGGGCCTGCGGGGATTTGGGAAAAGACATTGATCGGAATCGGCTTTTCGGCTCCGAATTGATCACAGGGCATGCGCTTCCGGGCGCGGCCTCCGGTCACGGCGCCGCCTCAGAAACGCGCCGGGCCCGAACGCCGCGAATCGCGGCCGCCAGCAAGGGATGACGGAAGATGATGACAAGACGAAAGCTGATGGGGGCGGTTGCCGGTGCGGCGATGCTCACCGGCGCGCAGGCCGCGGCGCAGGAGATCACGGTGGCCTATTTCCTCGAATGGCCGATGCCCTTCCAGTACGCGAAGGCGACCGGCATGTACGAGGACGCCATGGGCGTGGACATCAACTGGGTCAGCTTCGACACGGGCACGGCCATGTCCGCCGCGATGGCGTCCGGCGACGTGCAGCTCGCCGTGAGCCAGGGCGTGCCGCCCTTCGTCGTGGCGACCTCCGCCGGGCAGGACCTGCAGATCCTCGACGTGGCGGTGAGCTACTCGGACAACGACAACTGCGTCGCGCGCGCGGAACTCGAGATCGACAAGGACTCGGCCGGCGAACTCGAGGGCAAGAAGGTGGCCGTGCCGCTCGGCACCGCGGCGCATTTCGGCTTCCTCGAGCAGATGAACCATTTCGGCGTGGACATCTCGACCATGGACATCGTCGACATGGCGCCGCCCGACGGCGCCGCGGCCATCGCGCAGGGGGCGGTGGACATGGCCTGCGGCTGGGGCGGCGCGCTGCGCCGGATGAAGGAGCACGGCAACGTGCTGCTGACCGGCGCCGAGAAGGAGGATCTCGGCATCCTCGTCTTCGACGTCACCTCCGGCCCGGCCACATGGGTGGCGGAGAATTCCGACCTCGTGGCCGAGTTCCTCGCCGTGACGGCCCAGGCCAACGAGATGTGGAACTCCGGCGAGAACACCGACGAGATGCTGCCCGTCATCGCGAAGGATGCGGGCATGGATCTCGAGGCCACCCGCGAGACGATCGCGACCTTCGTCTTCCCGCCCGTTGACGAGCAGCTGACCGCCAAGTGGCTCGGTGGCGGTGCGCAGGAGTTCATGAAGGGCGTGGCGAACGTCTTCGTGGAGGCCGGCAGCATCGACGAGGCGCTCGACAGCTACTCCAACGCCGTGAACAGCGGTCCGCTCGAGGCGGCCTCGCAGAACATGTGACGGCCAGCCCCCGGCGGCGCCATTCCGCCGGGGGCCCCGCGATCCCGGGTCTGCCGGGCCCGGGAGCGGGCCCGGGTCCGTCCCGGGCGGTCGCGCTCCGGTCAGATCTCGCGGACGCGGCGGCCCGAACGAGGGAAGACAGGTGATTTCAATGAGAGACGCGGCATGAGCGGGCTCGCGATCGAGCAGCTTTCGATGCGCTTCGACCTGCCGAACGGCACTTCCGTTCAGGCGCTGAAGGACGTGACCCTCCATCTCGCCGAAGGGGAGCTCATGAGCGTGCTCGGCCCGTCGGGCTGCGGCAAGACCACGCTTCTCAATATCGTGGCGGGCTTCCTGGCGCCGACCTCGGGCAAGGTCGTGATGAACGGCCACGAGGTCACGGGGCCCGACGCCGAGCGCGGCATGGTGTTCCAGCAGGGCGCGCTCTTCGAATGGATGAACGTGCGCCACAACGTGAGCTTCGGGCCGCGCATGGCCGGGCGGCCCCAGCGCGACTGGGCGGACACCGTGGACCACCTGCTCGAGGTCACGGGCCTCGCCGATTTTCACGACAAGGCGATCTACGAACTCTCGGGGGGCATGCAGCAGCGCGTCGCGCTCGCCCGCTGCCTCGCCAACGACCCGGACGTGATCCTGATGGACGAGCCTCTGGGCGCGCTCGACGCGCTCACCCGCGAGAAGATGCAGAGCCTCGTGCTCAAGCTCTGGAAGGAGACGGGCAAGACCATCATCCTGATCACCCATTCCGTGGAGGAGGCGCTCCTCCTCGGCGAGCGGCTGCTCGTCATGGCCCCGCGCCCGGGCCGCATTCACAAGGAATACCGCCTGCCCTTCGCC
>CAZPCU010000442.1:1790-2199 GCA_964585075.1 uncultured Rhodobacterales bacterium | reverse complement strand
CCAGATGCTGATGGAGGTCATGGGGCTGCACCTGCCCGGCGCGAGCTTCGTGAACCCGGGCACGCCGCTCCGCGAGGCGCTGACCCGCGCGGCGACCGAGCGCGCGCTCGGGATCACCGCGCTCGGCAACGCCTACACGCCGGTCTGCGACGTGCTCGACGAACGCGCCTTCGTCAACGGGATCGTGGGGCTGATGGCCACCGGCGGCTCCACCAACCTCGTCATCCACCTGCCCGCCATGGCGCGCGCGGCGGGCGTTCTGCTGGAACTCGAGGATTTCCACGAACTCTCGCAGGCCACCCCGCTCATGGCGAAGATCTATCCCAACGGGCTGGCCGACGTGAACCACTTCCACGCCGCGGGCGGCCTCGCCTATCTCGTGGGCGAGCTGCTCGACGCGGGGCTTCTG
>CAZPCU010000442.1:0-1780 GCA_964585075.1 uncultured Rhodobacterales bacterium | reverse complement strand
CTGCACGAGGACGTCACCACCGTCGCCGGGCCGGGGCTCGCCCGCTACACCGAGGAGCCGAAGCTCGTGGACGGGCACCTCGCCTGGGGGGCCGGCCCGCGCGAGAGCCAGAACGCGCGCATCCTGCGCCCTGTCGCCGACCCCTTCCAGACCACCGGGGGGCTCCGGCGGCTCACCGGCAATCTCGGGACGGGCATCGTCAAGGTCTCCGCGGTGGCAGAGGACTTGCAGACGATCGAGGCGCCCGCACGGGTGTTCGAGGACCAGGAGGACGTGAAGCGCGCCTTCCGCGAGGGCGCCTTCACCGAGGATTGCGTGGTCGTCGTGCGCCACCAGGGCCCACGCGCCAACGGCATGCCGGAGCTTCACGGGCTCACCCCAACCCTCTCGGTGCTGCTCGATCGGGGGCTTCGCGTGGCGCTGGTGACCGACGGGCGCATGTCGGGCGCCTCGGGCAAGGTGCCCGCCGCGCTTCACGTGAGCCCCGAGGCGGCGGCGGGCGGGCCGCTCGCACGGCTCCGCGACGGCGACGTGGTGCGGCTCGACGCGCGGGCGGGCCGGCTGGATGCGCTGGTGGACAACCTCGAGGAACGCGCGCCCGCCACGCCCGATCTCTCCGCCAACGCCCACGGGACGGGGCGCGAGCTGTTCGAGATCTTCCGGCGGAGCGTCGGCGCGGCGAGCGACGGCGCGGGCGTGGTGGTGTGAGCGGCGCGCGCATGTCCGGGGGGCGCTTCCCCCGCCACGCCTGCGGCGCGGCTCCCCCGGGACATGTCCCCCAGGAAGAAGGAGCAGACCCCGGTGGCCGGCCCTGACCGCTCGGGCGAGATCGCCCGGCTCTGCGCCCGCGCGCCGGTGATCCCGGTGCTCGTGGTGGAGGACGCGCGCCAGGCGCGGCCCCTCGCCGAGGCGCTGGTCGCGGGCGGCCTGCCCGTGCTCGAGGTGACTCTGCGCACGGAGGCCGCGCTCGACGCGATCGCGGAGATGGCCACCGTGCCGGGCGCGGCGGTGGGGGCGGGGACGCTTCTTTCTCCCGCCGATGCGCGGACGGCGCGGGCGGCGGGCGCGGTGTTCGGGGTGTCGCCCGGGGCCACCGACCGCTTGCTCGACGCCTGCGCGGCGGAGGGGCTGGCGCTGCTGCCGGGTGCTGCCACGGCGAGCGAGGCGATGCGGCTTCTTGAACGCGGCTACACCGTGCAGAAGTTCTTCCCGGCCGCGGCGGCGGGCGGGCCGGCCGCGCTGCGCGCGCTCGCGGGGCCCCTGCCCGCGATCCGCTGGTGCCCCACCGGGGGCATCGGCGCCGACAGCGCGCCCGAATACCTCGCGCTGGCGAACGTGGCCTGCGTGGGCGGCAGCTGGGTGGCGCCCGCCGCGCGCGTCGCGGCGGGCGACTGGGCGGCGATCGAACGCCTCGCCCGCGACGCGGCGGCGCTCGGGCGCTAGTCGCCGCGCGGGCGCCCGCGCCAGCCGCCGCGCCGGCGCGGGCGCGCGGCGGCCTCCTGGCCCTCCGTCAGCACCCGCGTCATCGGGTGGTCGGGCGCAGCCGCGCCGTGGCGGGCGAGGAGATCGGCGAGGAGCGCGCGGGAATCGGCCTCCATGGGCACGCCGAGCGCCCAGTCGAGAAAGATCGAGCGGCACTCGGGTTCGCTGATCCCGTCGATGGCGTAGGCGTCGGCGATGAGACCGCGCGGGTCGATCTCGCAAAGCGGCGCGAGCGGCTTGTCCATGGCGTCACCTCACTCCTCGTTCGCGGGCGAGCCTACGCCTGCGCCAGGGCCGC
>CAZPCU010000441.1:0-2205 GCA_964585075.1 uncultured Rhodobacterales bacterium | reverse complement strand
GCCTCGGCGAGCCTGTCCATGTCGCGGTTCAGCAGATGCACGAAGCTCATCAGCACGCGCGCGCGGCGCTGCGGGTTGGTCGCGGCCCAGGCGGGCTGCGCCTCCGCCGCGATCTCGACGGCGCGGGCCACCTCGTCGGCCGAGGCCAGCGGGCAGCGCGCCTGCACCTCGCCGGTGGCGGGATTGTAGACGTCCGAGAATCGGCCGGACGCGCCGGGCACGCGCGCGCCGCCGATGTAGTGGGTCATGTCCTGGGTCATGGGCTCCTCCATCTTTGCCGCGCATGGTAGACTTGCAGGAATGCCCCGGACAGGGGCAAGAGTCCAAAAGCGTTTTGCGGGAATACAGGAATGACGGACCCGAACTGGGACGACATGCGGGTGTTTCTCGCCGTGGCCCGGGCCGAGAGCCTGAGCGGCGCGGCCCGGCGGCTGCGGCTCGACCCCGCCACGGCGGGGCGGCGCGTCGCCCGGCTCGAGCAGGCGATGGGCGCGCCGCTCTTCGCCAAGTCGCCCCAGGGCTACGCGCTGACCGAGGCGGGCCAGCGCCTTCTCGCCCACGCCGAGCGGGCGGAGGCCGAGATGGTCGCGGGCACGGAGGCGCTTTCCGGGCGGGCCGGGGGGCTCTCCGGCCAGATCCGCGTGGGCGCGCCCGACGGCTGCGCCAACTACCTGCTGCCGCAGGTCTGCCGCGACATCGCCGAGGAGAACCCGGATCTCGACATCCAGATCGTCGCGCTGCCGCGGGTGGTGAGCCTCTCCCGCCGGGAGGCCGACATCGCCGTGGCGGTGAGCGCGCCCGCGGCGGGCCGGCTCGTGGTGCAGAAGATCACCGACTACCGTCTCTCGCTCGCCGCCGCCCGGGACTATCTGGACGGCCAGGCGCCGATCCGCGGCGTGGCGGATCTCCGGGGCCACCGGATCGTGGGCTACATCCCCGACATGATCTTCGACCGGGAGCTCGACTACCTCTCCGAGATCGGGGTGGAGCGGGTCCAGCTCGCCTCGAACTCCGTGGCGGTGCAGGTGCAATGGGTGCGCCAGGGCGGGGGGCTCGGCATCCTGCACGATTTCGCGCTGCCCTTCGCGCCCGGGGTCGTCCGGGTGCTGCCCGAGGAGGTGCGTCTCACGCGGAGCTTCTATCTTCTCCGGCACGCCGACGACCGGCGCCTCGAGCGGCTGAACCGCTTCGCCGCGGCGCTGGCCGACGGGCTGCGCGCCGAGGTCGCGCGGCTCGAGTCCGCGGCGGCTTGACAGGCCGGGGGCTTTGCGCGGACGCTTGACCCGTGGTCAGCAAGACCCTGGGAGGAGAAGGACATGCAGGTCCGCAACATTCTGAAACTGAAGGGCGACACCGGCGTCGTGACCGTGACGCCCGGCTCCACGCTCTCGGCGGCGGCGCGGATCCTGGCCGACCGGCGGATCGGCTCGGTCGTGGTCTCTTCCGACGGCGCGCGCGCCGAAGGCATCCTTTCCGAGCGGGACATCGTGCGCGAGATCGCCGCGCGCGGGCCGGCATGCCTGTCGGATCGGGTGGAGGCCTGCATGACCGCGCGCGTCGTGACCTGCGCGCTTGACGACACCGCCGACGAGGTGCTCGGCAAGATGACCGAGGGGCGCTTCCGGCACATGCCCGTCGTGGACGAGGGCCGCATGGTCGGGATCGTGACCATCGGAGACGTGGTCAAGGCGCGGCTGACCGAGCTCGCCATGGAGAAGGACGCGCTTCAGGGCATGATCATGGGCTACTGAAGGCGGCAGAGCGCCCCCTTGCATTTCGCCCTCCCCTGCGATTGCTTCGGCCGCGAACAGCACCCAGACGGGGGACAGGGACATGCGCATCGGCCTCTACCCGGGCACCTTCGACCCGATCACCTATGGCCACATGGACATCATCCGCCGCGCCTGCGCGCTGGTGGACCGGCTCGTGATCGGGGTCGCGATCAACCGCGACAAGGGGCCGCTCTTCGACCTCGAGACGCGCGTGGCCATGATCGAGGACGAGTGCACGCGGCTGGCCGAGGAGACGGGCACGGAAATCATCGCCCATCCCTTCGAGAACCTGCTGATCGACTGCGCCCATGACGTGGGGGCGACGCTGATCGTGCGCGGCCTGCGCGCGGTGAGCGATTTCGAGTACGAGTTCCAGATGGTCGGCATGAACCGCGCGCTCAACGACACGGTCGAGACCGTCTTCCTGATGGCC
>CAZPCU010000440.1:397-2206 GCA_964585075.1 uncultured Rhodobacterales bacterium | reverse complement strand
CTGGGCGGCGATGCAGGGCTGATAAGGGAGGAACCCCGATGTACAGTTTCGATTTCGTGAAGCCCTCCAGCGTGGCCGAGGCGGTCGCCGCGCTCGGCGAGGAGGACGCCCAGCCGCTCGGCGGCGGGCAGACGCTGATCCCGACGCTGAAGCAGCGCCTCGCCATGCCGTCGAAGCTCGTGAGCCTGGCCGCGCTCGACGAGATCCGGGGCATCTGCCGCGACGACGCGGGCCGCGTCTGCATCGGCGCCGCCACCACCCACGCCGAGGTCGCCGAGGGCGCCGGGGACTACCCGGGGCTCGCGGCGCTCGCGGCCAATATCGGCGACCCGGCGGTGCGCAACCGCGGCACCATCGGCGGCAGCCTCGCCAACAACGACCCCTCCGCCTGCTACCCGGCGGCGGCGCTCGGCTCGGGCGCGACGATCGTGACCGACAAGCGCGAGATCGCGGCGGACGACTACTTCCAGGGCATGTTCGCAACCGCGCTCGAGGAGGGGGAGATCATCACCGAGCTGCGCTTCCCCGTGCCCGAGAAGGCGAATTACCAGAAGTTCGAGCAGCCGGCCTCGCGCTTCGCGCTGGTGGGCGTTTTCGTGGCGAAGTTCGCCGATGACGTGCGCGTGGCGGTCACCGGGGCGAGCGAGGAGGGCGTCTTCCGCTGGACCGAGGCCGAGGCGGCGCTTTCGTCGGACTTCTCGCCCGAGGCGGTGGCGGGGCTTTCCGTGCCCTCCGACGGCATGATCGGCGACCTGCACGGTTCGCCCGAGTATCGCGCCCATCTCGTGGGCGTCATGACGAAGCGCGCGGTGGCCGCGGCCGCCTGACCCTTCAGGCGCGGCCCGCCATCAGGGCCGCGCATCCCGCCAGCGCCGCCGTGTCCTCGGCGACGAGGTGAACCGGCGTGTCGGACAGGAGCGGCGCCTCGGCGAAGGCGCGGCGCATCCCTTCCGCGATCTCGGGGGCGAGCGCGCGTGCCACGCCGCCCGCGAGCGCGATCCCGCCCGTGGCGAGGAAGGCCAGCGCCCAGCCCCGCGCCACCTGGCCCGCGATCCGGGCGTAGAGGTCCACCGCCGCCCGCGCGGCGGGGTCGCCCTCGCGCAGCCGCGCCGGCACGTCCTCGGGCGCCACGGCCGGTCCGCCGTGGAAGGCGAAGAGCCGCGCGAGCCCCGGGCCCGACAGGGCGTCCTCGATGCGGCCCGCCTTGCCCTCGCGGCGCAGGAAATGGGCGAGCGCCAGCGTCTCGTCGTCGAAGGCGGGCAGGGGGGCCTGCCCCGCCTCCGCGGGCGGCACGGCGCCGCAGGCCAGACGGGCGGCCAGGTTCACGCCCGTGCCGAGCCCGATCACCAGCCGCGCCGCGCCGGGCTGCGCGCGCCCGAGGACGAGCCGCGGCAGCGCGTCCGCGGTCAGGTGGTCGAGCGCATGGGCCTGGGCCTGGAGATCGTTGAGCAGCACAACCTCGCCGAGCCCGAGGGCGCGCGCGACCGAGCCCGCCTCCACCCGCCAGGCGCGGTTCGTCATCTCGCAGCTGTCGCCGCGCACGGGCCCGGCGAGGGCGAGGCATGCGGCGCGCGGGCACGGCCGGCCTTCCAGGTAGGCGGCGAGCAGCGTCTCGGCGTCGGGGTGCCCGGCGCAGGGGCGCGTGACCACCGTCTCCGGCAGCACCGCGCCCGATTGCGCAAGGGCGAGGCGCGCGGTGGTGCCGCCGATATCGGCCACGAGCGTGGGCGCGTCCATTCCTGTCTCCCGCGGGGTGCGGGCGAGCCATAGGCCGGGGCGGGCGCGCGGGCAAGCGCCGGCCGGCGCTGC
>CAZPCU010000440.1:0-387 GCA_964585075.1 uncultured Rhodobacterales bacterium | reverse complement strand
TCGCATTTTTCGGTTGGCGCGGCCGCCGCGCTCGACTATCTCTCTGCTATTGCACCCGAGGGGGCGGACATGGCCGAGCAGAAGTTCATCGAGGTCCGCGGCGCGCGCGAACACAATCTCAAGGGCATCGACGTCGAGATCCCCCGCGACCGGCTGGTGGTGATCACCGGCCTCAGCGGGTCGGGCAAGTCGAGCCTCGCCTTCGACACGATCTACGCCGAGGGCCAGCGGCGCTACGTCGAATCGCTGTCGGCCTATGCGCGGCAGTTCCTCGACATGATGGAAAAGCCGGATGTGGACCATATCGCGGGCCTCAGCCCCGCGATCTCCATCGAGCAGAAGACGACCAGCAAGAACCCGCGCTCGACGGTCGGCACGGTGACGGAG
>CAZPCU010000439.1:0-2215 GCA_964585075.1 uncultured Rhodobacterales bacterium | reverse complement strand
TGGCGTGGACCTCCGGGAAGGCACCGGGCTCGAGCGCCTCCTCGGCGAGGACAGGGTGAGCGGCGCGGTGCTCTCCGACGGGACGGAACTCGCCCTCGACATGGTGATCGTGGGCATCGGGATCACGCCGGCGACCGAGCTCGCCGAGACGGCGGGTCTCGCCATCGAGAACGGGATCCGCACCGACGCGGAGGGGCGCAGCTCCGACCCGGCGATCTGGGCCGCGGGCGATTGCGCCTCCTTCCCTTGGCGGGGCGGGCGCCTCCGCCTCGAAAGCGTGCAGAACGCCATCGACATGGCCGAGACCGTGGCCCGCAACATGCTGGGCGCGGGCGCGGCCTATGTTCCCATGCCCTGGTTCTGGTCCGACCAGTACGACGTCAAGCTCCAGATCGCCGGGCTCGGCCAGGGCCACGACCACGTCGCGGTGCGCCCGGGCGCAGCGGAGGGATCCGTTTCCCACTGGTATTTCGCGGGCGAGACGCTTCTGGCCGTGGACGCGATGAACGCGCCCCGCGACTACATGGTCGGCAAGCGGCTGATCGAGGCGGGCCGCTCGCCCGACCCGGGCGCCCTCGCCGACCCCGAGACCGACCTCAAGGCGCTGCTCGCCGCGTGAGGATCGTCGGCGGGCGATGGCGCGGCCGGGCGCTTGCGGGGCTCGGCGCAGGCGATGCGGGCGCGCATCTGCGCCCGACGCAGGACCGGGTACGCGAAAGCCTTTTCAACGTGCTGGCGGGCGGGCGCTTCGGCGACCCGGTCGGCGGGGCGCGGGTGCTGGATCTCTTCGCCGGCACCGGCGCGCTCGGGCTCGAGGCGCTTTCGCGCGGGGCCGCCCACGCAACCTTCGTGGACAACGGCGCCAAGGCGCGCGCGCTTCTGCGCCGCAACGTGGAAATCTGCGGCGCGGGCGGCGTGACGCGGATCTGGCGGCGCGACGCGACGCGGCTTGGAGAGAACCAGGGGCCGCCCTTCGATCTCGTCTTCCTCGATCCGCCCTACGGCAAGGGCCTTGGCGCGGCCGCGCTCAAAAGCGCGCGGACGGGCGGCTGGCTCGCCCAGGGCGCGCTTGTCGTCTGGGAGGAGGGCGGGGCGGTCGCCCCGCCCGAGGGTTTCGAGGCGCTCGAGGCGCGCCGCTACGGCGACACGATGGTCACGCTCCTGCGCGCGCAATGACCTCGGCGCCGCGCGGCGGGGCCTGCCCGCCGCGCGCGCTCCGGCGGCTCAGGCGTTCGGGATGATCACCACCTCGACGCGGCGGTTCTGCTGGCGCCCCTCGGGCGTCAGGTTGCTCGCCACCGGCTGGTCCTCGCCGCGGCCGACGATGCGCAGGCGCTGGGGCGAGACGCCGTCCGTCACGAGGGTCGAGGCCACGGCCTCTGCCCGACGCTCGGAAAGGCGCTGGTTGTAGGCCGCCTCGCCGGTGTTGTCGGTGTGGCCGATCACCTGGACGGCGCTGTCGGGGTAGCGTTGCAGGCTCTGGGCCAGCACCGAAAGGTCGCTGCGCAGGCCGGAACGAAGCGCCGCGCTGTCGGTGTCGAAGAGGATGCCGTTCGGCATCGTCACGATCAGGCGGTCGCCGGTGTTGGTGATGCTGATGCGGTCGTCGTCGAACTGCTGGCGCAGTTCCGCCTCCTGGCGGTCGAGGATGCTGCCGGTCACGCCGCCTGCCGCGCCGCCGATGAGCGCACCGGCGAGCGCGTTGCGCCGCCGCTCCTCGGGATCGTCGCCCGCGATCACGCCTGCCGCGGCGCCCAGCGCGCCGCCGAGCAGAAGGCCCTGCTTGGTGTTGCGCTCGGGATCGTTCGGGTCGGTGGTGCAGGCGCCGAGCGCCATCGCCGCCGCCATGGCAAGGATCAGGGAACGCTTTATGGGGGTCATGTCTGTGCCTCGTCTTTCTCGGCCGGCAGGGGCCGGTTCCCCCTGCACTATGCCAAGCGATGCGTCCCGGCAACACCGGTAATCGCCCGATCTGCGCAATTCTTTGCCGGTGGCTCCTGCGCGGATCACGCCTCGGCGCGGGCGGATTCCCAGGCGAGCATGGCGCGCTTGACGGGCAGGCCCCAGTGATAGCCGGCGAGCTTGCCGGAACCCGCGATGGCGCGATGGCAGGGGATGAGCCAGCCCACCGGGTTGCGCCCCACCGCCGCGCCCACGGCGCGCACGGCGCGGGGGTTGCCGACGGCGCGCGCGATCTCGGCATAGGTGGTCACGT
>CAZPCU010000438.1:0-2216 GCA_964585075.1 uncultured Rhodobacterales bacterium | reverse complement strand
TCACCCAGATCAGGAAGGTGAAGCGCAGCGGCTGGTAGGAGCCGGGCGTGAGCTGGCCGTCGAGCGTGGTCATCATCGCGCCGGCCACGCCGCAGATCGCGCTGCCCAGCACGAAGACCTGCAGGTGGCGCCGCGTCACGTCCTTGCCCATGGCGCGCGCCGCCGTCTCGTTGTCGCGGATCGCGCGCATCATCCGGCCCCATGGCGAGTTGAGCGCGAGCTGCGCGAGCACCAGCAGCACGACCAGCACCGCGGCGAAGAGACCGGCGTAGAGCAGCTTCACGTAGAGCGAGGAGGCGGTCACCGGGTCGAGGCCGGCCGAGCTTACGCGCTCCACGAAGCCCGGATCTTTCTGGAGGTCGATCTCGTTGGGCACCGGGCGGGGCAGGCCGATCACGTTCTTGACGCCCCGCGCCAGCCAGTCCTCGTTCTTCAGGATGGCGATGACGATCTCGGCGATCCCGAGCGTGGCGATCGCGAGATAATCCGAGCGGAGGCCGAGCGCCGTCTTGCCGATGAGCCAGGCCGCGCCGGCGGCGAGCAGCCCGCCCGCGGGCCAGGCGAGCAGCACCGGAAGCCCGAGGCCGCCCAGGTAGCCGGTGGCGGCCGGGTTCACCGCTTCCACCGCCTCCTTCGCCGGGTCGAAGATGCCGCGGTAGACGAAGAAGGAGACGATCAGGATGGCGAAGACGGTGAAGGCGCGGAACTGCCCCGGTTTCATCCGCCGCCACGCCAGCACCGCCCCCGCGATGGCGACCGCCGCGAAGGCGAGCGCGCCGAGGATGCGCGGGCCGCCCGCCGCCCAGGCTTCCTCGACCGGCGGCATGGAGACGAGCACGGCAGCGAGCCCGCCCAGGGCGACGAAGCCCATCACGCCCACGTTGAAGAGCCCGGCGAAGCCCCATTGCAGGTTCACCCCGAGCGCCATGACCGCCGAGACGAGCCCCATGTTGAGGATGATGAGCGCGCTGTTCCAGCTTTGCAGGAAGCCCGTGCCGAGGATGAGCGCCGCCACCCCCAGGAACATCGCCGCGGTGCGTGTCGTGTCGCTCATACCGCTTTCCCCCTGAAGAGGCCCGTGGGCCGGAACAAGAGCACGATCACCAGGATCACGAAACTCACCGCGAACTTGTAGTCCACCACGAGGAGCTGGACGAGCCCCTCGGGCTCCCACGCCTCCGGCAGCAGGTAGCTCACCACCTTCTTCCAGGCATAGGTGATCATCACCTCCGAGAAGGCGATGATGTAGCCCCCGGCGATGGCGCCCACCGGGCTGCCGAGCCCGCCCACGATGGCGGCGGCGAAGATCGGCAGGAGGAGCTGGAAGTAGGTGAAGGGCTTGAAGGACTTGTCGAGCCCGTAGAGCGTGCCCGCCACCGTGGCGAGCGCGGCGACGATGAGCCAGGTGACCATCACCACGCGCTCGGGGTTGATGCCCGAGAGAAGCGCGAGGTCCTCGTTGTCGGAATAGGCCCGCATGGACTTGCCGGTGCGGGTGTGGTTCAGGAACCAGAAGAGCGCCGCCACGACGACGATCGCGGTCACGACGGTGATGCCCTGGCTCGTCCGGATCGCGAGGCCCTCGTCGAGACCGGTCATGTCGCGGAAGTCGCGCGCCGAGATGATGAAACGCGCGCCGTCGGCGAAGCGCTGGTCGTCGGGGCCGATGACGAAACGGGTGAGCCCGTTGTAGACGAACATCACCCCCATGGAGACGATCACGAGGATCACCGGCGTCACGCGCTGCGCCCGGTAGAAGCGGTAGACCACGCGGTCCGTCGCAAGCACCAGCGCCGCGCAGACGGCGATGCCGAAGGGCAGGGCGAGAAGCGCCGTGGGCAGCGGGCCGATCCCGTCCATCCCCAGCCCCTGCAGCCACCAGGTGAAGAGGATCACCCCCATCGTGCCGAAGGCCATCGTGTCGCCGTGGGCGAAGTTGGAGAAGCGCAGGATGCCGTAGATCAGCGTCACCCCGAGCGCGCCGAGGGCGAGCTGCGCGCCGTAGGAGGTGGCCGGGATCAGCACGAAATTGGCGAAGACGATGAAGGCGTTGAGCAGGTCCATCCGATCACTCCGAGACGCAGGCGCCGTGATAGGTGAGCGACAGCCCCGCGCCCGCGAGATGGGCGGTATAGCGCGCGGCACCGGCGGGATCCATCAGGGTGAGCAGATGCACCTCGCTGCCTGATGTTTCTACTAAGAAGGCCGCCACCGAG
>CAZPCU010000437.1:0-2217 GCA_964585075.1 uncultured Rhodobacterales bacterium | reverse complement strand
GGAATAGGAGGAGAAGGCCACCAGCACCAGGAGCGCCACCGCCACCATCGCCTTGTCCGCGATCGGATCGAGCATCGCGCCCATGCGCGAGACCTGCCCCCAGGCCCGGGCGAGCCGCCCGTCCACCCAGTCGGTCGCCGCCGCGCCGAGGAAGAGCGCGAGGGCGGCCCAGTCCGCCAGGGGATGCGGCAGCAGCAGGTAGACCACGGCGAGCGCGGGCGCCGCGGCCAGGCGGAAGACGGTGAGGATGTTTGGCAGGCTCCAGCGCATGGCCGCCCTTTAGCGCGCTTGCGCGGCGCGGGGAAGGCGCGTGCGCACTGGCGTTTTCGCTTGACGCCCCGCGCGGCCTCGCTTACTCACCGCGTCGCTCGTGGCGGAGTAGCTCAGTTGGTTAGAGCAGCGGAATCATAATCCGCGTGTCGGGGGTTCAAGTCCCTCCTCCGCTACCAGTCACTTTCCCAATAAGCCGGGCAAGAGCGCGGGATCGCGTGAACTCGATCTCTCGTGTCTTTCGCGATCCGTGTTCGCCCCACGCCGCCCATGGCGGACCGCCGCCCGCCGTGGCCTGCTCCAGCCAGATCGAAACCGACCAGCGGGGCCGAGAGCGGCTTGAATCATCCCGGATAGTTTCGAGGGATCGGGCGTGACTCGAGGCATCGCGCGACGGTCGAGGCGCGCCGGCTGGGAACGTCCAAGCGACGGCGCGCGGTCCGGCGTCAGGATCGGTCAGCGTCCGTGTTCGCGCGATGTCGGTGCGGATTGCCATGTGTACCGCAGGCCCAAGACACCGCCTGCAAGCGGAGGCTCCTAGAGCTTCACCCGCTCCGAATTCGGATCGTACATCGGCCGCAGGCTTGCCTTGGCCGCGATCCGCCTCCCCGCGATCTCGACCTCGTAGTCCGAGTTCAGCATCTCGTCTGCCGGCTCGCCGGGCCGGGTGCAGGGCACGTAGCCGAGACCCACCGCGGCGCCGAGAGCATGACCGTAGGCTCCCGAAGTCAGGTATCCCACGATTCTTCCGTCGCGCAGGAGCGGCTCGTTGTGATGAAGATGATGCCCGGGCTCGGCCAGGCGTAGCTGCATCAGTCTGCGGTCGATTCCGGCCTCCTTCTTTCGAAGCACCGCGTCCCTCCCGATGAAGTCGCCCTTGTCCGTCTTGACGGCGAAGCCGAGCCCGGCCTCCAGGACGTGATCCTCGTCGGTGATGTCGTGGCCGAAATGCCGGAATGCCTTTTCCACGCGACAGGAATCCATCGCGTGGATGCCGCAGAGCTTGAGGCCATGATCCGCCCCGGCCTCGACCAGGGTTTCGAACACGTGGGCGGCCTGATCGGTAGGGGCGTAGATCTCCCATCCCAGCTCGCCGACATAGGTGACCCGGTGGGCGCGGACCAGGCCCATACCGATCTCCACTTCGCGCGCCGTTCCGAAAGGATGCATGGCATTCGAGAAATCGTCCGGCGAGCATGCGGCAAGGACATCGCGCGCCTTCGGGCCCATGAGCGGGAAGACGGCCTCTGCCGGCGTGACATCGACGATGGCGACCGAGGCCCCGTCGCCATGCCGCCTCAGCCAGGCAAGATCACGTTGCAGGGTCGCGCCGGGGACGACCAGAAGGAAGGCGTTCTCCGCAAGGCGCGTGACGGTCAGATCGCACTCTATTCCGCCGCGCGCGTTCAGCATCTGCGTGTAGACGATCCGGCCCAACGCCACGTCGATCCGCCCCGCGCAGAGACGGTCGAGGAAAGCGCAGGCGTCCGGCCCCTCCACCCGGATCTTGCCGAAGGACGTCATGTCCAGCAGACCCACGCCCTCGCGCAGCGCCATGTGCTCTGCCCGATGGTTCTCGAACCAGTTCTGGCCACCCCAGTCGTAGCGGTATTCGCGCGCCTGTCCCGGCGCCGCGAACCAGTTCGCGCGCTCCCAGCCCGCCATCTCGCCGAAGACTGCGCCGGCGGCCTTCAGATGCTCATGGACCGGGGAACGACGCACGCCCCGGGCGGTTTCGGGCTGCCGGTTCGGGTAATGATCGGCATAAAGCAGCCCCAGCGTTTCCGACACACGTTCGCGCAGGTAGCGCCGGTTGCGCTGGAACGGCTGAGCGCGGCGGATGTCGACCTCCCAGAGATCGAACGGGGGCTCGCCGTCCTCGAGCCATTGCGCAAGGGCCATGCCGGCCCCGCCGGACGACACGATGCCGATGGAGTTGTATCCCGC
>CAZPCU010000436.1:0-2229 GCA_964585075.1 uncultured Rhodobacterales bacterium | reverse complement strand
GTGGACGCGACCTGCCCGCTGGTCTCGAAGGTGCATATCGAGGCCGAGCGGCACCACCAGAACGGCCTCCAGATGATCATGATCGGCCATGCGGGCCACCCGGAGACCGAGGGCACCATGGGCCAGCTTCCCGAGGGAGAGGTCCTTCTCGTGGAAACGGTGGAAGACGTGGCCCGGGTCGAGGTGCGCGACCCCGAGAAGCTCGCCTTCGTCACCCAGACGACGCTTTCCGTGGACGACACGGCCGAGATCGTGGCCGCCCTCAAGGCGCGCTTCCCCGCCATCGTCGGCCCCCACAAGGAGGACATCTGCTACGCCACCACCAACCGCCAGGAGGCGGTGAAGGCGATGGCCCCCCGCGCCGAGGCGATGCTCGTGGTGGGCGCGCCCAACTCCTCCAACTCGAAGCGGCTGGTGGAGGTGGGGCGCAAGGCGGGCTGCCCCTACGCCCAGCTCGTCCAGCGCGCGGCCGACATAGACTGGCGCGCGCTCGAGGGCGTCTCGAGCGTCGGCGTGACGGCCGGCGCCTCGGCGCCCGAAGAGCTCGTCGAAGAGGTGATCGACGCCTTCCGGGACCGCTACGACGTGACCGTGGAGCTTGTGGAGACCGCGAAGGAAAGCGTAAATTTCAAGGTGCCGCGCGTGTTGCGCGAGCCCGCGGGCGCCTGAAGCGGCGCGGGGGCTTCACTCCACGGGGCGAGGCGCTAGAACCCGGACCATGCAACGGCTTTCCCACATCCCCCGCGCGCCGCTCGCCCTCGGCCTCGCGGGGCTGATCCCCTTCGCCTGGGGTGCGCTCACCGTGCTGAACCCCGCGCTCCAGGCCTGGGGCGTGCAGGCCCTCGGGCCCCGTTTCGTCGGGCCCTACGTGATGCTCTTCTACGGGGCGATCATCCTGTCCTTCATGTCCGGGGTGCTGTGGGGCTTCGCCACCAGGGCCGACGGCGCGGTCGCGGCGACCGGCTACGCCCTCTCCGTCATCCCTGCGCTCTGGGCCTTCTTCATGACGGGCGGCGGGCCGACCCATGCGGGCATCAGCCTGATCGCGGGGTTCGTCGGCCTTCTCGGCCTCGACTGGCTCTTCGCCCGGCAGGGCCTCGCCCCGGGCTGGTGGATGCCGCTCCGCCTCCTGCTGACCGCGATCGTGGTGATCTGCCTCGCCGTTGGGGTCTTCGCGTGAGCGCCGACCGCGAGACACTCTCCGTCTACGACGCCGAGGCCGACCGCTACGCCGAGGTCACCGCCGCGCTCAGGCAAGACCCGGACCTCGCCGCATTCGTGGGCGCGCTGCCCGCGGGCGGCCGCGTGCTCGACCTCGGCTGCGGGCCCGGGATCGCGGCGGCCGCGATGGCCGAGGCGGGCCTCGCCGTGGACGCGACCGACGCCTCCCAGGAAATGGTGCGCCTCGCCGCCGCACGGCCGGGCGTCACCGCCTGGCAGGCGAGCTTCGAGGAAATTGCCGGCGAGGCGCTCTATGACGGGGTCTGGGCCAATTTCAGCCTGCTGCACGCGCCACGGGAGGCCATGCCCCGCCACCTGGCCGCAATCCGCCGCGCGCTGAAACCCGGCGGGCGCTTCCACCTCGGCGTCAAGACGGGCAGCGGCCAAAGGCGCGATCGGCTGGGACGGCTCTACACCTACTACACCGAGGCCGAGCTGGACGAGCGTCTGCAAGAGGCGGGCTTCGAGATCGTCGCCCGCCGGCGCGGCCGCGACAAGGGCCTCGACGGCGAGATGGCCGACTGGGTCACCCTCGCCGCCCTTGCCGCCCCCGTCCCGCGCGGCTAAAGCGCCGGCCATGGCCAAGCTCTACGCCTTCACCGACGGCGCCTGCTCGGGCAATCCGGGCCCCGGCGGCTGGGGGGCCCTCCTGCAGGCCGTCGAGGGCGAGACCGTCCTGAAGGAGCGGGAGCTGAAGGGCGGGGAACGCTCCACCACGAACAACCGCATGGAACTCATGGCCGCGATCTCGGCGCTGGAGGCGCTGGAGCGGCCCTCCGCGATCACGGTCGTCACCGACAGCGCCTACGTGAAGAACGGGGTGACGGGCTGGATCCACGGCTGGAAACGCAACGGCTGGAAGACCGCGTCGAAGAAGCCGGTCAAGAACGCAGAGCTCTGGCAGCGCCTCGACGCCGCGCAGGCGCGCCACGACGTGATGTGGGAATGGGTGAAGGGCCATGCCGGCCACCCGGAGAACGAGCGCGCCGACCAGCTCGCCCGCGAGGG
>CAZPCU010000435.1:0-2240 GCA_964585075.1 uncultured Rhodobacterales bacterium | reverse complement strand
ATCCTGATGGAAGGCTCGCGCGCCAACCTCGCGTCCTGGGGCCACGGCATCCATTCGGGGATCGTGGCGCACTACATCCTCGCCTACGGCACCGAGGAGCAGAAGATGCGCTGGCTGCCGAAGATGGTCTCGGGCGAAATGGTGGGCGCGCTCGCCATGACCGAGCCCTCGGGAGGCTCGGACGTGCAGAACCTCAGGACCCGCGCGGTGCGCGACGGCAACGTCTACCGCGTGAGCGGGCAGAAGACCTTCATCACCAACGGGCAGCACGCCGACCTGATCGTGGTGGCCGCCAAGACGGACCCGTCCGAGGGTGCGAAGGGCATCTCGCTCGTCGTCGTCGAGACCGAGGGCGCAGAAGGCTTCACCCGTGGCCGCAACCTCGAGAAGATCGGCGCGCATGCCGCCGACACCTCCGAGCTCTTCTTCGACGAGGTGCCCGTGCCGCCCGAGAGCATTCTCGGGACCGAGGAGGGGCGCGGCTTCTACCAGATGATGGAGCAGCTCCCGCAGGAGCGCCTCATCATCGGCTGCGGCGCCGTCGGCGCGATGGAGGGCGCGGTGGAGCGCACTATTGCCTACTGCCAGGAGCGGCAGGCTTTCGGCGGCCCGATCATGCAGTTCCAGAACACCCGTTTCAAGCTGGCCGAGTGCCTGACCAAAACGAAGGTCGCCCGCGCCTTCCTCGACGAGTGCATCGCCGAGCATCTGAGGGGCGCGCTCACCGTCGAGAAGGCGGCGATGGCGAAATACTGGCTGACGGACACGCAGGGCGACGTGCTCGACGACTGCGTGCAGCTCCACGGCGGCTACGGCTTCATGCAGGAATACGCCGTGGCCGAGATGTGGGCCGACGCGCGGGTGCAGCGCATCTACGGCGGTACCAACGAGATCATGAAGGAACTCATCGCGCGCAGCTTTGCGGAGGCGAAATGACCCCGGCGCCGGCGCGCTCTGCACCGCCGCCGGTGGGGGCTTCGCGCCCCCACACCCCCGCGGGGTATTTCTTGCAAGAGGAAGGACCGTTCATCGAACCCTCGAAGACGGGCGGGCAGCACCCGGTCCACCCCGCCGCCGCGCCGACATGCAGAAGCGACGCCAACGCTGCGGCGGGGCTTCCCCTTGCATGGCCATCGGCTCCCCAGCCTGTGCCACGAGGCGTGTCTATCACGGACAGGGTTAAGGCGAGGTGAACAGGTCCATGCCTTCCTCTTGCTTCAAATACCCCGCGGGGGTGCGGGGGTGTGAAACCCCCGCGTCGCCCAAGCTGACAGGGAGCGCGCCATGACCATTCAGCTCTACTGCTTCGGAGAGAGCGGTAATTCCTACAAGGCCGCGCTGCCCCTCGAGCTTTCGGGCCTCGACTGGGAACCGGTGAAGGTGGATTTCTTCGCGGGGGCCACGCGCTCAGGCGACTACCGCGCGCTCAACCCCATGGGCGAGGCGCCGGTCCTGGTGGACGGCGACTACGTGCTCACCCAGTCCGGCGCGATCCAGGATTACGTCTCGGAGAGATCGAGCAGGTTCGGAGGGCGTGACCCGAGGGAACGGCGCGAGATCCTGCGCTGGGTGCTCTGGGACAACCACAAGCTCTCGAGCGTCGCGGGGATGACGCGCTTCCTGATGAACTTCCTGCCCGAGGAGAAGCGCCCGGCCGAGGTGATCGGCTTCATGCAGGGGCGGTTGAAGGCCGCCTACCAGGTTCTCGACCGGCATCTCCAAGGCCGGGACTGGATCGTGGGCGGCGGCCCCAGCAACGCCGATTTCTCCTGCTGCGGCTATCTCTTCTATCCCGAACCCTTCGGGTTCGACCGGGCCGACTGGCCCGCCATCGACGCCTGGCTCGGGCGCATCGCCGCGCTGCCGGGCTGGAAACACCCCTATGACCTGATGCCCGGCCGTCCCTCGGACCGGGCCTGAACGGAGGAGTCCCATGACCGACGCCTACATTTTCGACGCCGTGCGAACGCCTCGGGGTAAGGGCCGAAAGGACGGCAGCCTGCACGAGGTGACCGCGCTTAGGCTCTCGACCACCGCGCTCGACGCGCTCAAGGCGCGCAACGGGCTCGACGGCCATGCCGTGGAGGACGTGATCTGGGGCAACGTCACGCAGGTGGGCGAGCAGGGCGGCTGCCTCGCGCGGACCGCAGTGCTTGCCTCGGAGCTGGGCGACGCCATTCCAGGTCTCGCCGTCAACCGCTTCTGCGGGTGGGACTACGTGCTGGCGGGCCTGAACGGAA
>CAZPCU010000434.1:0-2255 GCA_964585075.1 uncultured Rhodobacterales bacterium | reverse complement strand
GAGATACATCTGCCCGGCCCCGTCGCCCGAGACCTTGGGCAGCTTGGCCAGCGCGGCCTCGGCCGCTTCCAGCACGCGCTCGGGCGCGCCGCCGGCGCGGCGGATGAGATTTGCGGCGAGCCCCTGCTCGTCGTCCATCAGCGCCTTGAGAAGATGCTCCGGGCCGAGCTTCTGGTGCCCCTCGCGCACCGCGATCGTCTGGGCTGCCTGGACGAAACCGCGCGAACGCTCCGTGAACTTGGACAAGTCCATGAGTCTTTTCTCCTTTCCTCAAGCACCCTTGCCGGGAACGCCCGCCTTGCGGCGCGCCCCGATCGGGCCTCCTGTTGCAAGATGGCGACACCCCCCGAGGGCTTCAAGACGCAAGCTCGCCGATTTTTCGGCAGCTTGCTCCCGCGCGCGCTTTGCGGCAAGCGGTGCGCGCGGAAGACAGGAGATCGGCATGAGCGACGACCGCCTCATCGTGGCGCTGGACGTGCCCGACGCCCATACCGGGCTCACCCTCGCGCAGCGCCTGGGCGACGCGGTGGGCTTCTACAAGATCGGGCTCGGCATGCTGACGGGCGGCGGGCTCGCGCTGGCCAACGAGCTGAAGAGCGAGCACGGAAAGCGCGTCTTCCTCGACATGAAGCTTTTCGACATCGGCGCCACGGTGGAGGCGGCGGTGCGCGGGCTCGCCCGCTTCGACCTCGACTTCCTGACGGTGCACGGCGATCCCCATGTCGTCCGCGCCGCGAAGGCGGGCGCGGACGGCTCTGGCATGAAGATCCTCGCGGTGACGATCCTCACCTCCCTCGACCGCGCCGACCTTGACGCGAGCCTCGTCCGCGCGGGCGCGCTCCCGGATCTCGTGGCCGAGCGCGCGGCGCGGGCCTTCGAGGCGGGCGCCGACGGTGTCATCGCGAGCCCGCAGGAAGCCGCGATGCTCCGCGCGCTGCCCGAGGCGGCGGGTCGGCTGATCGTCACGCCCGGCGTGCGGCCCGCGGGCGCCGCCCTCGGCGACCAGAAGCGCGTGGCCACGCCCGCGCAGGCCATCGCAGACGGCGCCGACCACATCGTGGTGGGCCGCCCGGTCTGGCAGGCGGCCGACCCGCGCGCCGCCGCCGAGGCGATCCTCGCCGAACTCGCCTGACGCGGTTCAGTCTTCGTTGATGTCCCGGTCCCAGACCTTCACCTGGCCCGGGCGGACGCCCAGCGCCTTGCGGAGCGCGAGCCACGCCGCCAGCGCCACCACCGCCGCGATCAGCACGAGCCAGGGCCAGGCGAGGGAGAGGCCCAGCCAGAGCGCCACGCCCACCACCGCGGCGCCGACGGCGAAACCGAGGAAGACGTAGGCCGGCGCCAGGAGCTCCAGAAGCCCGAGCACCGCCGCCGCGGCGAGCCAGACCCACCATGTCGTCATCATCGCCCGCGGCCCTTCAGCATCGTGAAGGCGTCGGCGAAGGCGTCGAGGGCGTGGGCGGGCACGACGATCGTCTGCTTGCCATCGCCCGTGCCGACCGCCGTCAGCGCCTCCACCTGCTTGAGCGCCACCTGGTACTGCGCCGCCTCGATGCCGTGCTCGGCGATGGCTTCCGCGACGACCTTGGTGGCGTAGGCCTCGGCCTCGGCGCTGATGCGCCGCGCCTTGGCCTCCTGCTCGGCGGCGTAGAGCTCGGCGTCGGCGGCGAGTTCCACCGCGCGCTTCTTGCCCTCGGCCTCGGTCACCTGGGCGCGGCGGGCGCGCTCGGCGTTGAGCTGCTGGAGCATCGCCTCGCGGGTCTGCTCGTCGAGGTTCACGTCGAGGATCTCGGCCCGGGTCACCTCGATTCCCCAGTTCTCGACGGCGTCCTCGACGCTCGCCTTGATCGTGGCGATGAGCTGCGAGCGGTTGGACTGCACCTCGTCGAGCTCCATCTTGCCGATCTCGGCGCGCACGATCCCGGCCACGGTGGTGGCGATCGCGCCGTCGATGTCCCGGATGCGGTAGACCGTCTTCTCGGGCTCGAGCACCCGGTAGAAGACGGAGGTCTCCACCTGAAGAAGCACGTTGTCGGCGGTGATCGCGTCCTGGCTGGCGTTCGGCAGCTGGCGCTCCAGGATCGAGATGCGGTGCGCCACCCGGTCTATGAAGGGAAAGATGACGTTGATCCCGGGCCCCAGCACCGACCGAAGCCGCCCGAAACGCTCCACCACGTATTTCTCGGACTGCGGCACGATCCGCACTCCGAGCAGCACGCTGAGGATGACCAGCGCCGCCAGCAGCAGCACAACGA
>CAZPCU010000433.1:0-2266 GCA_964585075.1 uncultured Rhodobacterales bacterium | reverse complement strand
GATGACCGGCGGGCAGGCGAACGAGGGCGGCCTCAGCCCCGGCCGGATCGCCCGCGAGCTTGACGCGATGGGCGTGCGCCGGGTCGCAGTGGTCTACGACGAGAAGGAGGAGCCCGACTGGGCGGGCTTCCCGAAAGCCGCCACGCGCCACCCGCGGGCCGAGTTCGACGCGGTGCAGACCGAGCTGCGCGACGTCGAGGGCGTCTCGGCGATCCTCTACATCCAGACCTGCGCCGCCGAGAAGCGCCGCCGCCGCAAGAAGGGCGCCTTTCCCGACCCGGACAGGCGGGTCTTCATCAACCCGGATGTCTGCGAGGGCTGCGGCGATTGCGGAGTGCAGTCGAACTGCGTGGCCATCGTTCCCAAGGAGACCGAACTCGGCCGCAAGCGCGCGATCGACCAGTCGGCCTGCAACAAGGATTTCTCCTGTCTCAAGGGCTTCTGCCCGTCCTTCGTGACGCTGGAGGGCGCGACGCCGCGCAAGCAGGCCACCGCCGAGCTCGAGCTGCCCGACCTGCCGGACCCGGCGCTGCCGGCAATCCGCGGCACGCACAACCTGATCATCACCGGGGTGGGGGGCACCGGGGTCGTGACCGTGGGCGCGGTGCTCGCGCAGGCCGCGCAGATCGACGGCAAGGGCGCGGCGATGATGGAGATGGCGGGCCTCGCGCAGAAGGGCGGCGCGGTGCACATCCACTGCCGCATCGCCGAACGGCCCGAGGACATCACCGCGATCCGCGTCGCCACCGGCGAGGCCGATGCGCTGATCGGCGGCGATCTGGTGGTGAGCGCGGGCGCCAAGACGCTCGGCCTGACGGCGACGGGGCGCACGGGGGCGGTGGTGAACAGCCACGAGATCATGACCGGCGCCTTCACCCGCGACCCCGAGTTCCAACTGCCCACCGAGCGGCTTTCGCTCGCGCTCGAGCGCCGGCTGAAGGACGATCTCCTCCTGCTCGACGCCTCCGAGATCGCGCGCGCGGTCATGGGCGATTCGATCTTCTCCAACATGATCGTCTTCGGCGCTGCCTGGCAGCGCGGGCTCGTGCCCGTCTCGGCCGAGGCGATCCGGGAGGCGATCCGCCTCAACGGCGCGGCGGTGGAGGCGAACCTGCGCGCCTTCGAGGTGGGCCGCTGGGCCGCCCATGCGCCGGGCGAGGCCGCGCGCCTCGTCGCGCCCGGGGTGGTGGACCTCCCGACCTCTCCCGAGGAGAAGATCGCCTACCGCGAGCGGCACCTGCGCGACTACGGCGGCCGCCGGCTCGCCCGGCGCTACCGGCGGATGCTGGACGGCATCGAGGACGCGGAGCTTCGCGCCGCCGTTGCCGAGGGCTACCACAAGCTCCTCTCCTACAAGGACGAATACGAGGTGGCGCGGCTTCTTCTCTCGTCCCGCGAGAAGGCCGAGGCCGAGTTCGACGGCGACTTCCGCATGACCTTCCACCTCGCGCCGCCGCTCCTGCCCGGCAAGGACGCGAGCGGGCGGCCGAAGAAGCGCGCCTTCGGGGAGTGGATGGTCTGGCCGCTCCGGGCGCTCCGGCGGATGCGCGTGCTGCGCGGCACGCCGCTCGATCCCTTCGGCTACACCGCCGAGCGGCGCATGGAACGCGCGCTCATCCGCCAGTTCGAGCGCGACATGGCCGAGCTTCTGCCCAAGGTGGACGACGCGACCCGCGACATCGTGATCGAGCTCGCCCGGCTGCCGCTGTCGATCCGCGGCTTCGGGCCGGTCAAGCAGGCCAACGAGGCCGAGGCCGCGAAGCGCCGCGAGGCGCTTCTCGCCGCCTTCCGCGCGGGCGGTGCGCCGGTTCGCCAGGCCGCCGAGTGAACGGCCCGTCACACGGGCGTCACACGATCTGGAAAAACTCGGGGGGCCGCTATACATACCCTGCGACCCTTGCGGAGACAGGACGACGATGGCCAGCCGGCGCCAGATCGCGCGCGACATAAGCTACTACCATTCCGCCCAGACGAAGGGCGGTCGCGCGATGATCAAGATGATGGAAAACCTAACCGGCCGGATCGGCCTGATCCGTCGGGCGCGCGGATACCAGGACGAAGTGGCCGCGGGCCGCGATTTCTGGGAAGTCATGGTGGAGCGCTACGGGCTTTCGCTCGACGTGATCTCGGGCACGCTCGACTCGATCCCGCGGCAGGGCCCGCTCATCCTGCTCGCCAACCATCCCTACGGCATTCTCGACGGGCTGATGATGGGCCACATCCTGTCGGTCGTGCGCGGCGATTTCCGCATCCTCGCCCACAAGGT
>CAZPCU010000432.1:0-2274 GCA_964585075.1 uncultured Rhodobacterales bacterium | reverse complement strand
CCTCGTGGGGAGCCCGGGGGCGCGGGTCCGGCGCACGAGCCTGGTCAGCCCCGCTCCCAGGCGTGGCAGCGCCTGCCTTCACGGCCTGTCGCCGGTCCGCGGCCCGCGGCGGTCAGCCCGTCGCTCCGCGCGCCTGGCCCGCGTCCTCGGGAGTGCTCACACCAAGTCCGACAGCCTCGTAGAGGCCGAGCAGCTCGCGCTCCGCCGCGCCCCAGTGGTAGCGCTCGCGGCCCGCCCGCCGGGAGGCGGCCTGGCACGATGCAAGCCGCTCGCGGTCAAGGAGTTGCGAGAGCGCGCCGACCAGCGCGCCGCGGCCGAGTGCGTCCACCACGATGCCGCAACCCTCCTCGGCGACGATGCGGCCGATCTCGCCGCAGCGATTGCACACCACGGCCCGGCCGGCGGCCAGCGCCTCGAACAGCTTGTTCGGCGCGCTGAACGCGGCGTTCGGGTTGGAACCGTCCAACCCGTAATAGATTACGTCCGCCATCGCAGTATACACGGGGATCTGCGCGGGGTCAACAAACCCCAAGTAGCGAATCCGGGGGCAGTTCCGAGCCGCGGCCTCCACCTCCGCCGCGAAGGGCCCGTCGCCCCCGACGAGCAGCGACACGGACTCGAGCGCGGCCACCGCTTCCAGCAGCTCGCCCACGCCCCGGTCCGCGTTCAGCCAGCCCACGTAGCTGACCAGCAGCCCCTCACCGAAGCCGAGCTCGCGTCGCTTCGCCTCGAGCTCCGCCCGCCCGAAGTCGAACTCCTCCAACGACTTCCAGTTCCCGACGACCCAGGTCCGCCGGGCGCCGCGCCGCCGCAGCTCGGCGGCCAGCAGCTCGCCGACCGTCAGCACGGCGTCGGTGCACCGGCACAGCGCGCGCTCGAGCCCCACCACGCTCCGCTTGATCCAGCCGGCGACGTTCGCGCCCAGCATGTCGGCGTAACTCTCGTGCGCGTCATAGATTAGGCGGCAGCGCTTGCAGGCCGCCAGCACCACCCCGAGCGGCAGGGTGATGAAGTCGTGGCAGTGCACCGCATCGACCCGCCGGCCCAGGGCCTCCCAGAACGCAAACCACCAGAATTCAAGGAGATACAGCAGCTGGGCGGAGCCGAGCCGGTGGCGGCTCCGCGGCCCGAGCCGCTTGATCCGCACCCCGTGCCACTCCTCGCAGGGCGGGCGCTCCCCTTCCCGGTCCCAAGCCAGAATCGTCACCCGATAGCCCGCTCGGGCCAGGGATCGGGCCTCGTTGGCCACCCGGGGGTCCGGGCGGAAGGCATTGTCGAGCAGCATGAGAATCGAGGGGGCGGCGGCATCGCGCGCGTGGGTCATCGAGCGGTCCTTCGCTCTTGCGGGCCGGCTCCGCCGCGGCGCCGTAAGTCCAGACCCTCCCTGGCGCTCGGCGGCCCGAACAGGCTTGCGCGAGTATACCGCAGAACCGGCTCGGACGCAATCCCGCCTCGCCCCTGCCACACCCGCGCCGCCACGACCCCGCGGGCGTAACCCGCCGCCTCACAAACGCTTGCGTCCACACGCCCGACACGGTATACTCTCGAAGGGCCGCGCACCCCGCCTCGCACACATCCGCCGGGCCGGGCGAGCCGGGGCCGTCGGCTGGAGCGGCCATGGAAAAGTGATCATTTTTCGCCACGAGTGTTCATTTTCCGCCACGCCAGAATCGCCATAAGTCCAGAAAAATGGTTCCCGCGGAATTGCCATAAGTCCAATAAACCCGTTCCGCCAGAATCGACGTAAGTCCAGTAAGTCCGTTCCGACCCCATGCGGCAATCGTTGCCGCCCTGCCGGAGGGCGATCCGGCGACGTAAGTCCAGCAAACCCGGCCCGCCGCCATCGACGCAAGTCCAGGAAGCCCGGTCGGGCGGCGCCCGGTTTTCGCGCCCTGCCGGCGCCCCGGCGCCGGCCGCCGGCGTGCCGGCTCCTGGGGCGGGGCCGGCCCCCGACGCTCCCGCCGCGCGGCCCCGCCGCCGGCGCGCACCCGCGAAAGGACCCGCGATGAAATGCCTCGTCACCGGCGCCGCCGGCTTCGTCGGCGCCAACCTGTCCCGCCGCCTCCTCGAGGACGGCCACACCGTGGTCGGGATCGACTCCTTCACCGACTACTACTCGCCGCGCATCAAGCGCGCGCGCGTCGCGCCCTTCCGCCGCCAGCGCGCCTTCACCCTCGTCGAGGACGACATCCTGACCGCGGACCTCGACGGCCTCGCCCGCGGCGTCGACGTCATCTTCCACCAGGCCGCCCAGGCCGGCGTCCGCGCGAGCTG